>JAZNFL010000068.1:0-2498 GCA_045589135.1 Christensenellaceae bacterium | reverse complement strand
TTTTGCCTTGGCTGTCCGAAGGTTTTTGAGATTCCGTGTCCGTAGTAGGTTCGGAAGGAGTTTCTGATTCGGAAGGATTTTCGCTTTCGGAAGGAGTTTCTGAAGGAACTTCTGATTCGCTTGGCTCTTCGGATTCGGAAGGAGTTTCCGATTCTTGTGGTGGCTCCGGTTTTGTAACGAGAGCTTGCATAGCTTTCTTTAATTCCGCAACGCAATCGTCTACTTGTTGTTGAGTGGCATTGTCATCCGCTTGGAGTTCTTTAGCCATAAATAATGCTTCTTGTAACGCTTGATAACTCTCTTGAGTGTATTCTTCTGCGCTGATTTGTTCAGCTTCTAAAATAGACTTTACAAGTTGAGCTTTATCAACTATAGGCATAGGCTCTACGGTAAGAGATAAATTATCGAAGCAAGAAATTGTTCTTTGAGAACGGAAACCAATCGTTCCTTTTGCGTCTTCTTCTACACCGTACGCCAATACGTATTCTTTATTGCCGTTTACAAAGGCAAACAACGCATTGTCTTTAACCACTACTTCGAGATGCACGGTATCTCCCGAGAACTCTATTTCTCCACTGTCCGCAAGTTTACCAACGTATCCACCGATGGAAGAGAATCTAAAGAGTCTTACGGTAAATTTGCTTGCATTTGCCGCCGCTTCTACTTGAACGTTATAACCGTCTATCATATCTGCTTGGTTTTTAGGATTATTCGCTAGAACGTAAAGACCAGAGTTGAGTTGAACGTCTTTAGTTACCTTAATGTCTACAGAAACTTTAAACGTAGAGAAAGCTTCTTTGTTTAAAATAACTTTGTATTCGTCTTCGGCATCGGTTACGAGTTGTCCTCCGCTAACTTTAGCAGTTCCTTTGGAAGAATAGTTTGTAAATCCGTCCATATTGCTGTCGAAGGTATAAACTTCCGTTTCGCCTTCTATTTCGAACAAGTCTTCCGATACGTCTACGCTTAATACTGCGTCGTCGAGATATACTATTTCTTCTTGTTCGCCTTCGTGCTTAATACCGAGTTGAATAGTCGTACCTTCTTTTAAGCTGAACGGCAAAACGTTTAATACGTAATCCTGACTTGCTTCTACCTTCTTTTCTGCAATAATTTCTCCGCTTAAAGCGTTTCTTACGAACATTTTTGCCGAACCGCTTAAAAGTTTGGTGTAAATATTAAAGTTGTAATTACCGTAAGCACGGTATAAGCCTTGGAAGAGTTCTCCACCGCCTTTTATATAACCTGCGTAATCGTTTACTTCTATGGTTTCTTTAGTGTCCATAGTTACGGTGTTCTTTCTTCCACGGAGTTCTACCCCGACTTCGCCTGTTTCGGATGGGTGTTCGGACCAATAACAAAGTCCCGTAGTCCAATTTGTTTCGTCTTTATGTCCCTTTCCTTTATAAACGTCTTTATCAAAGTCCCCGTTTCTAAATTGATTAGTGCTGTAAACCGTTCCTTCTACGTTGTCTTCTACTATAAAGTTTGTTATTTGCAAGGTTATATTAATTATAGTATGGTTAAACTCTGCAAGATAAACGTTATCGTGGAAATGTACGTCTTTAACCGCAACGTAGTCGTTGTCTTCCGTTTGAGTATAACTGTAAAGAGCACTCCAACCATAGAAAGGATCGTCCGGCCAAGAACCGGAAGACTTATGTCCACCGAGTACGCAGTCGTAAACTTGAATGTTTCTTATTTCTTGATAATAAGCGTTTTCTGCTTCCGTTCCCCAAGGAATAATAACCGCTCCAAATCCACCAAATAAATAACAGTGTCTTACGGTTATATTTTCGGTTGCATTGTCTTCGCCCGGCTGAGAAGGATAGAAGAACTGTCCTCTGCCGTCGTAATAAATAGTATTGAATGCACAAGCGTCGTCACTCGTATAAGTAAAGCATCTATCCAAAATACTGTTTTTGCAACTGTTAAATCCAAATCCGTCGCCCGTTACGTTGACCGTTTGTTTTTCTTTTATGTTGCCGAGATACATATCGTCGTTATATACCATAAGTGTATGCCAACTGTTAGAACGCATAATGGTTATATCGGTTACGTCTACGTGCATAGTATCGTAAATCATAATAGGAATCTGTTGAACTCTGTTTTCTTGTCCTACGGCTAAGCCGGGATCTCCAACGAAGTAGAACGGATCTTCTTTTTCTCCACCGGCGTCGTTCATACGGATAGTACCATTACCGGTTATTCTTACGTTTTCTTTTTGATAAACGTAAAGCAAAGGTTTATTTACCGTCGAGAATGCGTGACACCAAACGAGTCCGTCGATATCTACGTTATGTCCGTAAGAAACGGTATCGAAGCCCCTTTGTCTTACCGGTACGGTCTTGTTGAGTTCTTCTTCTCTTTGAGATTGCCATAACACTGCGTTTTCTTGTATCTCGAACTCGAGATTAGAACAAAGTTTTAAGTGCGTTACAACGTATCTCTTGCCGTATTCGCTATCGTCTCCAGGGATTATTACCTTTCCTCCACCC
>JAZNFL010000067.1:0-1754 GCA_045589135.1 Christensenellaceae bacterium | reverse complement strand
GCTTTCTTTGATTGGTTTAGTAGCTTGTCAACCTGTTCAAGGCAATACTGACAATACGGATACTGATCAACAACAAAGCCATGTGGATTACGGCACATTGACTATTGGCAACGTAACCGATTTAGAGGTTGGTACTTCCGTTCAACTCTCTATCGAGTTTTCTATGCCAGAACACGAGGGAGAAATTACCTACACATATGACGAAGAATACATCGTTATAGACGAGGGCTACGTTTTTGCCGTTGTTGGTAATAAAACTATAAACGTTACGGCTACTACTGATAAGCTTTCTACCACTTTTACCGTTACTACGGCAAGTTGTGGAGAATTATTAATTAACGACGTGTATGCTTGGGTAGATTATCCTGCGTCGGATTTTTACGTAGATTTTACTATGCCTAAGTACGAAGAAGAACTTACATTTACTTACGACGAAGAAGCTCTTTTTATCGACGAAGAAAAAATGACTATTAAAGCTTTACAAGAGGGTAAATATACAGTTACCGCTTCTTCTTTAAACTTTAATACAGAATTTACCGTAAATGCTCAAGTTATCGATAGAGACCATCGTTTTAGTGCAAATAATTTTGCTTCTCAAGCAAACGTTAGAGCAGCTAAATGGGAAAGCGACGGTAATGACGGAAAAACTACCGTATTTATTGGAGACTCTTTCTTTGACAGTGCCATTTTCTGGACGGATTTCTACTCGAGATGTTATCCTGGTAAAGATGCTCTTTGCCTTGGTATAAGTGCTACCACAACTTACGACTGGGAAGATTGGATTAATGGTTGGCTCGGACAAACCAATCCTAAAAATATTGTAATGCATATGGGAACAAACAACGTATATGACGACGCAGACGACTTTAAAACGGCTGTTTCTTCTCTTCAAAGAATGTTTACTTTAATGCACGATAAATTGCCAGAAACTAACATTTATTGGTTCTCTATCACTCAAAGAGTTGACACTTCCGGAAAATATATCGTTACGCAAACTAACGAAGCTATGAGGGTTTGGTGTCAAGAGAGAGAATGGATCACTTATATCCATACCGTAGATTCTTTACCAGGAGATAAACTTAAAGACGGTATACATCCTAAGCTCGAAAATTACGACGTATTTACGCAAGCATTAGATAATACCGGCATAGTTATAGAAGATCTCGCAGGTATTACAGATCCAACGATTGCAGATATTTCTATTACTACTTCTCAATCTATTGCTCAAGGAACCGGCATAAGCAATATTAAATATAAGGGTGCAAATCTCAGCCGTAATTTTATTTTAAGTGGAAAACTTGATATAACTGCAAGAGGCAATAACTCTCATATTCAATTTGGTATTGATAATGGTAATAATCGAGTTCTTTTATGGGATAACACATCTATTGGCGAATACAAAATTTGTATACCATATAATACGAATGGTATTCCCGCAGAAGATATAAAATATTTAACAAATGGTCAAACTTTAACTATAGAGTGGAAAGTTATTATGACTGACGATGATTTATATTACTTCTGGGGCAACGAATTAAAAATTGTTTATACCGGTCTCGGCGCAGGAGATTTTGTCGTTGGAGCAGAAGCTGCTGCATGTAAATTCTACGACATGACGGCTCTCACTTTAATTAACGATGTAGAAGAATATACTACTGCATTAGTAGAATATAACGATATTATTTCTCAATACGGAAATATGGCTTCTACAAAGATTAGAGTTTAATTTGTATATAATTTACACTATTAAATTT
>JAZNFL010000066.1:0-1982 GCA_045589135.1 Christensenellaceae bacterium | reverse complement strand
TCCGTTTTAACGGCTGAAAATTTTTTATCCGAAGAAAATTCTTGTTTAAATATAACCTTTGTTTTGTTTGGTATATCTTTATATTCTTGATAATTATTTAATCCGGTAACGTATTTAATTAAACATTTATCCGTTATGTTTCCACCAATCGGTTGTAAATTAGATCCCACCGTACAGCCACTATTAATAATAATATTCTTTATTATATAGTCTTCCGACGTTCTATCCACACTAACTAACTTTTCTACCGTCATAGCGTTTTCGGTTAAAGTCCCCGTTTTGTCAGAACAAATTACCGACACACAACCAACGGTTTCCGTTGCGACTAATTTTTTAATTAAAGCATTAGATTTTGCAAGTTTTACAACGTTTAAAGAAAGAGAAATCGCAACCGTCGTCGGCAATCCTTCCGGGACCGCTGCAACTATCAGTATTACCGATTGCATAAAAGCTTCTTCTACCCCAGCAAAAGTAATCCCACCTTTTGTCAATTGTCGCACCATCATCAAGGCGAAAACTATCACTGAAGACACGACGCCTATTACCGTAACCAAAGCAGAAAGTCTAGATAATTTTTCCTTTAAAGGAGCAGAAACGTTGTTTTCTTGTTGCAAATCTTCTGCAATTATACCGGTTTGTGCTTTATCCCCTACGGCTAACGTCAAAACTTTACATTTGCCCGTCAAAATTATACTTCCACTGCATATACAGTCTTTTCTTTGAATAAACGAAAGGTTTTCTTTAAAGTCTACACAGTTTTTTGTCGCAGGATTGGATTCTCCCGTTAGAGTGGATTGATCTACCGTCAAATCGTCACAAGACAAAATAACTCCGTCGCCAACGCACTTTTCTCCCGCCTCGTATAAAACAACGTCTCCAACGACTATATTTTGTTTTGGAACAATTGTTATTTCTCCGTCCCTAATTACTTTTACGGATACTTTATCGTATACAGAATTTAACAAATCGAAAGCTTTTTGAGACTTTCCTTCCATGGTAAGGGTGATGACAACGGACACAGCTATGGCTAAAAATATACCTATACACTCAACAAAATCACCTTCTCCGGTTTTTAAATACTTCCCTACGTTTATTCCCACCGTAATAAACCAAGCAAATTCTAAAATAATTAGCATTGGATCAAATAATGCTTCTATAAGTTTTTTAAAAAAACTTTTTCCTTTTCTCTTTGATATTATATTACTTCCGTATAGATGGGAATTTATTTCTATTTGACCGCTTTTTAAACCTTTAAGTTTATCCGTAGTAAATTTTTTACACAATTCGTCTATATACTGATCTCTTTTGATAATAGCCCCTCCTTTACCTATAACACTTATATGTTTAATTTATTGCCAATATGTTTAAAATTACTATTGCATTGTAAATTAAAATATGTTATAATTTTATTATAAATAACTCTTATAAAAGGAGAAGAAATGGATAAAACTTATAAAGTAGATATAAACGGTTACAAAGAAGATTTGCCAATTTTACCTTTACCGTCCGGCATAAATATATGCTTTTTTAACTTACACGGAAATTCCGATTTGACAGAACACTGCGGAAAAGAACTCTCTAAACTTTTGACCGATTGCGAAGTTTTAATAACCGCAGAGTCTAAAGGCTTACAACTTACACACGTCGTTGCAAGAGAACTCGGTCAACACTATTACGCCGTCGCAAGAAAAAGCAAAAAGCTCTATATGCAAGACGGAATAGAAATCACGATAAAAGCTTCTATCACCACGGGCGACGTACAAAAATTATACTTATCTCGCAAAGACGTAGAACTTATAAAAGGCAAAAAAGTAGGCATCGTTGACGACGTCCTCTCTACCGGAGCAAGTTTAGAAGGTTTAGAAGATTTAGTAGTAAAAGCCGGTGGAATAATCCACAAAAAAGCTTTCGTTTTGGCAGAAGGCGATGCTGCTAACCGCAAGGACGTAATATATCTTGCAACAAGTCGGAGGCCAAGCGGT
>JAZNFL010000065.1:0-9217 GCA_045589135.1 Christensenellaceae bacterium | reverse complement strand
CAAGGTTGAATTTTCAATTATCCATATTTTTAAAAAATTATATTAGCTAATAATTGTAACTACTCAACCACGCAAAGGTTAAAAATTTTTAACTACGTATAGTTTAAATATAACCAATCGCGCAACAAAAACAAATCAAACTAATTAAAAAGGAAAGCTTTTACCGTTTACAGTTTAAAATTTTTCCTTAAATATAAATGGAGGACTTAATGAAACGTTCAAACAAATTACTCATCATCTTTGCGATTCTTGCTGTGATAATAGTAGTTATCGTTTCGATAAACGCTTTATCCCCAACCAAGGACGTCTCTACTGACGTTTTCTTTGAAAAAGCAGGGCTCGTTACCGATTCTTCCGTGGACGTATCAGATACGGAAAAATATCAATCCTTTACCGTTGGAGGAACAAAATATTATTGCGTCAAAGACGAAAAATCTATCGAGATTGTAAAAATCGTCATAGATACCTACGTCTTGAGAGGTTATAATAAAAACGGTACGGAAATTTACAATGCAAGTTATTCCAGATCTCAACCTTACGAAGAAATTATTCTTCAACTTAAATTAAACGGTTGTATCGAAAAAATAGAATACAAAGATCCTAACGCAGGCTCTATTTGGTCGTCAATAATTCTTCCTTTAGGGTACGTCGCTATAGGCATCTTCCTTCTTATAATATTCTTTAAGCAAATGCGTGGCGGTGGACATCCGATGGACAGCTACGGAAAGACCAAAGCACGTGTAAACCACAACGTAAGAGTTAGATTTACCGACGTTGCCGGAGCAGAAGAAGAAAAAGAAGAAGTTAAAGAAGTCGTCGACTTCCTTAAAAACCCCAAAAAATTCTCAGAACTCGGTGCTAAGATTCCTAAGGGAGTTCTTATGGTCGGCGAACCCGGTACGGGTAAAACACTTCTTGCAAAGGCAATTGCGGGAGAAGCTAACGTTCCTTTCTTCTCTATAAGCGGTTCGGACTTTGTAGAGATGTTCGTAGGTATGGGTGCAGCGAGAGTAAGAGATTTGTTCAATACGGCTAAAAAGAGCATGCCTTGTATAGTCTTTATTGACGAAATCGACGCAGTCGGTCGTCAAAGAGGTGCAGGTCTTGGTGGAGGAAACGACGAAAGAGATCAAACCCTTAACCAACTTTTAGTAGAAATGGACGGCTTCGAAGCAAACGACGGCATTATCATAATTGCCGCAACCAACAGAGCAGACGTTTTAGACCCGGCTCTTTTACGTCCGGGAAGATTCGACAGACAAATTTACGTAAATATGCCTGACGTAAAAGGTAGAGAAGCTATTATTAAGGTTCATTCGAGAAACAAACCTTTAGCTCCCGACGTAAACTTTAAAGTTCTCGCAAGAATGACTGCAGGTTTTTCGGGTGCAGACCTTGCAAACCTCATGAACGAAGCGGCTATTTTAGCAGTTAGAGCAGACAGAAAATTAATAACCAACAAAGATCTTTACGAAGCTATAAATAAAGTTATAATCGGACCACAAAAGCGTTCTAAGGTTATAACCGAAACAGACAAACGAATAACTTCTTATCACGAAGCAGGTCACGCTATTTTGGCAAGACTTCTTCCTAATTGCGATCCCGTACAAGAAGTTTCTATTATTCCAAGAGGTCCTGCCGCAGGTTATACCCTTACAAGACCTGACACGGACGATTCTCATCTCAGCAGAGGTAAACTTTTAGACGATATAGTTATGACGCTCGGTGGAAGAGTTGCAGAAGAATTAGTAATTAAGGATTACTGCACGGGAGCTTCTAACGACATAGCAGTAATTACCGAAAAAGCTCGTAAGATGGTAACCGAATGGGGTATGAGCGAAAAAATCGGTCCTGTAAATTACGGCAACAACGATCAAGTATTTATCGGCAGAGATTACCATACCAAAGCAGGTTACAGTGAAGAACTCGCTAAGACTATCGATTTAGAAATAGAAAACATCATCAAGACCTCTCACGAAAAAGCAACTCAGCTTTTAAGTGCTAACAGAGATAAACTCGACGTTATGGCGAGAGTTTTAATAGAAAGAGAAACTATTTATACCGAAGAAGTCGACATGATAATGAACGGCGCAACCCCGCAGGAGATTTTTACTGCGATGGATCACAAAGATAAGGCTTTAGAAGAAAACCCGTTTTTAAGATCTACTGCAAGTAAAGAACAAAACCCTTCTTCGACGGACGACGCCAATAAACAATAAAGGCTTTTGTCTTTGTTTTTAGATAGCGTTATACGGATTTTTTAACCGTACGCCTAAATTTAACCGTTCGTTTTAACGTAAAAAGATAAAACGAACGGCAATAAAAGTTTTTAGTTTGTATACTACGGCGTGCGTTGTTTGACTGACTTTATCACAGCGTAATTTTAACGGAGGATAAACTTATGGGAAAAATTATAGCCTTTTCTAATCAAAAAGGTGGAGTTGGTAAAACTTCTACTTGCGTCAATATGGCAGCGTCCTTAGCCCTTAGAGGATATAAAGTTCTTCTCGTCGACATAGACGCTCAAGGCAACGCAACCACCGGTCTCGGCTTAAGCAAAAACGGTTTAAATTCTTCTATTTACAACGTTTTAATTGACGAAACCCCGGCTAAAGAAGTTATAAAGCCTACCGAAATAGAAGGCTTAGATATTCTTCCTTCCAGTATAGATTTAGCAGGAGCGGAAGTAGAACTCGTTTACGTTAAGAATAGAGAAAAGCGTTTGAGAAACGCTTTAGAAGCAATAAAACAAAATTACGATTATATAACGATAGACTGTCCGCCCTCTTTAGGACTTTTGACGATAAACGCTCTTGCATCGGCAGACACCGTTCTTATACCAATACAAAGCGAGTTTTTTGCAGTAGAGGGTTTATCCCAGCTTTTAAATACCGTTAAACTCGTCGTAAAGCACTTAAATCCGTCGTTAAAGTTAGAAGGCGTTATTTTGACTATGGCGGACACTAGAGCGCTTATTTCTAAACAAATCCAACAAGAAATACGAGGATTTTTCGGGGATAAAGTTTTCAATACGATGATTCCAAGAAATATAAGGGTTTCGGAAGCCCCCAGCCACGGCAAGCCCGTACTTATACACGATCCAAAATGTAAAGGCTCTAAGGCTTACGTCGACGTAACTACAGAATATCTTACCAAGGAGGCTAAATAATTATGGCAAGCGGACATAAAGGATTAGGAAAGGGACTTTCGGCGCTCTTTGCCGACACCCAAAAAGAATACGATAAAATGTTAGACTTTGGACAAGACGATTCGTCCAAAAACGACAATGGAGAAACCGTTTATCAATTAAAACTCTCCGAAGTACACGCAAATCCTAACCAACCGAGAAAAGTCTTTGACGAAACAGCTTTAAAAGAACTTTCTGACTCTATCTCAAAACACGGCGTAATTATGCCGATAGTCGTAAATAAAGACAAAGACGGTTATATGATCATCGCCGGAGAAAGAAGATTCCGTGCAAGCAAACTCGCCGGCAAAGAAACCATTCCTGCAATAATAAAGAATTACGACGAAAGACAAGTCAAAGAAATCTCTCTTATCGAAAACTTGCAAAGAGAAGATTTAAACCCAATAGAAGCTGCTCTTGCAATGAAGCAACTTATGGAAGACTACGGCTTAACTCAAGAAGTCTTATCCGAAAGAATAGGTAAAAGCCGTTCTGCCGTAGCAAACAAATTAAGACTTTTGACTCTTTCTCAAGACGTAATTAAGCTCGTTGCAAACAACAACCTTTCGGAAGGACATGCCAGAGCTCTTATTACTTTACCTCAAAGCGAACAGTTCCGCATTGCAGAAAAGACGATTAAAGAAGGACTTTCCGTAAGAGACGTAGAACAACAAGTTAAAGATTACTACAACCCACCGGAAGAAATCAAAAAGGCTAAAAAAGAAAAACAACGCCAAGAGATGAGTGCAGAACTCAAAGATTTAATCTCCCGTATGCAAATAGGATTTGGAACAAAAGTAAGTGCTATCGGCAACGACAAAAAGGGTAGAATATACATAGATTACTACACCAGAGACGATCTCGACAGGATTTCGGATATTTTAGACCTCGTAGAAAACAGCAAAATATAATTTTTGTTTTGTTTACTACTTGCGTTTGGTGTAAAAATGACATTTTATAATTTTAAAAGAAACTTTATTGCGTCCTTTAAAGGGCGCAATATTTTTTATTTAGGTTTTGTTTTTCAAAAATTGATTAAGTTTAAAAAGGTTGTATGTGGACAAAACGAGATTCTCGTAAAGAAATTTCTCCCCCTTAATATAAATTGTAAAAACTACTTACTAAAAACCTATAAACGGTTAAATATTCGTCACAATATATAAAGAGCCTTATTTTAAATTCGCAATACAAAACTTATTATAAAAAACGCAAATAAATTTTTTTCTTTGCTTGTCAAATAGTCAAAAATTTTTACCAGCCTTATATAAATAAAATTTTCGTTAGACAACCTTTACGAGCAATACCTTTTGACCTTTATAAAAAACGTTGTAAAAACGGATTTAATTTTTATCATTATAAATTTTTAATTCAAAGCAAGACTAAAATCTAATTTTACTCTAACGTTATTGCTAAATTAAAAAACCAATTTCGAACAAAAATCTCTTGTTTTTTCGTTTTAAAAGGTTTTTTACAATAAAAAGTGCGTTTTTTTGCTAAAATTTTCAGAAAACTATTGACTTAGCGAGTATTTAATTATATAATAATTAAGTTAAAAAACAAGGCTTGGTCGTTTCGTCAAGTTTTTAAAAGAATTTTAATCTTTGTTTCCGTTTAAAATTTAGACGGGGTTTTTAAAACCAAACGAAAGACTAGGCAAAAAATAAAAATATTTAATTGGAGGTTTTCGTTATGAAAAAAATGACAATAGACGGTAATACCGCTGCCAGCCACGTGGCGTATGCTTTTTCAGAAGTAGCGGCTATTTACCCTATTACCCCTTCTTCTCCTATGGCAGAAGTTGCCGACGAATGGGCTACTGCCGGAAGAGTTAATATGTTCGGTCAAAAGTTAAGACTTGCAGAAATGCAGTCAGAAGCCGGCGCTGCAGGTGCTGTACACGGTTCTTTGGCAGCAGGTGCTCTTACGGTTACTTATACCGCAAGCCAAGGCTTACTTCTTATGATCCCAAATATGTACAAGATTTCCGGAGAATTAATGCCTACCGTATTCCACGTAAGTGCAAGAGCTTTAGCAGCTCATTCTCTTAACATTTTCGGCGATCACTCTGACGTAATGGCTTGTCGTCAAACCGGTTTTGCTATGATGGCTTCCGGCTCCGTACAAGAAGTTATGGACCTCGCTTTGGTTTCTCACCTTGCTACTTTAAAGACTAAAGTTCCTTTCCTTCACTTCTTCGACGGTTTCAGAACTTCTCACGAAGTATCTAAGATCGACGTTATCGATTATGACGAAATGAAGGCTCTCGTCGACATGAAGGACATAGAAGACTTTAGACAAAGAGCTCTTAACCCTGATCATCCTATCCAAAAGGGTACTGCTCAAAACTCTGATACTTACTTCCAAAACAGAGAAACCGCTAACAAATACTACGATGCAACTCCAGAAATCGTTCAAAAGATGATGGACAAGGTAAACAAACTTACCGGCAGAAATTATCACTTGTTCGACTACGTAGGTGCTCCAGATGCAGAAAACGTAATCGTAGTTATGGGTAGTGGCGCAGACGCAATAGAAGAAACCATCAACAAGATGAATAAAGAAGGACATAAAGTCGGCGTAGTTAAGGTTAGACTTTACAGACCTTTCTATACTAAAGCATTCTTAAAAGCTCTTCCTAAGACCACTAAGAAGATCGCAGTTCTCGATAGAACTAAAGAACCAGGTTCTCTTGGCGAACCTTTATACTTAGACGTTTGTACGGCTCTTATGGAAGCTAAGAAGAGAATAACCGTAGTTGGCGGTAGATACGGTCTTGGTTCTAAAGAATTTAACCCTTCGATGATTTATGCAGTATATAAAAATCTCGAACAAAAACAACCTAAAAACCACTTTACGATCGGTATTTACGACGACATTACCAACACTTCTCTCGACTTCTCAACTCAATACAACGCTGCTCCGGAAGGAACTATCAGCTGTAAGTTCTACGGTCTTGGTTCCGACGGTACGGTTGGCGCAAATAAAAACAGTATTAAGATCATTGGTGACCACACCGATATGTACGCTCAAGGATACTTCTTCTACGACTCTAAAAAGTCCGGTGGTATAACGGTATCTCACCTTCGTTTCGGTCACACTCCTATCCAATCTTCTTATCTTATCGACGCAGCAGACTTCATCGCTTGTTCTCAACCTTCTTACGTAACCAGATACGACATGGTTACCGACCTTAAAGAAGGCGGTAGATTCCTCCTTAACTCTTCTTGGAACACCGTAGAACTCCTCGACAAAAACTTACCTGTCAAGATGAAGAAGTTACTCGCTCAAAAGAAGGCTCAACTTTACGTTATCGACGCTATTAAGATTGCAGCAGGCATCGGTCTTGGCGGAAGAACTAACGCAATAATGCAAGCAGCGTTCTTCAAGATTTGTAACGAAGTTATGGATTACGCTCAAGCAGAAGACTACATGAAGCAAGCCGTTAAAAAATCTTACGGCAAAAAAGGCGATGCAGTAGTAAACATGAACTACCAAGCAATCGACATGGCTTCTTCCGAACTCGTAAAAATAGAAGTTCCTGCAGAATGGGCTAACGCAACCGAAGGTGCAGAAATGGTTAAGGTTGCAGATAACGAATACTTCAAAGATATCGTTCATCCTATCCTTGTTCTCGAAGGCGACAAGCTTCCTGCTTCCGCATTCAACGCTGACGGTTCTGTTCCTACCGGAACTACCCAATTCGAAAAGAGAGGCGTTGCAGTTAAGATTCCTCAATGGATTCCAGAAAACTGTATCCAATGTAACCAATGTGCTTTCGTATGTCCTCACGCATGCTTACGTCCGGCACTCGTTAAAGAAGGAACTCCTAATCCAGAAGGCTTCGTAACTAAACCTGCTACCGGCATGAAGGGTTACGAATACAGAATGCAAGTTAGTCCGTTAGACTGTCTTGGTTGCGGTGTATGTGCTAACGTATGTCCTGCTAAAGAAAACGCTCTCGTAATGGTTCCTCTTACCAAGATCCAAGAACAAGAAGTTGTAAATTACGAATATAGCGAAACTCTTCCTCAAGTAGAAACTCCTTTCAAAGCTTCTACCGTTAAAGGAAGCCAATTCAACAAACCTTTATTCGAGTTCTCCGGTGCTTGTGCAGGTTGTGGAGAAACTCCATATATCAAAGTTATCACTCAACTCTTCGGTGATAGAATGTTAATAGCAAACGCTACCGGATGTTCTTCTATTTACGGCGGATCTTCTCCAACGTGTCCTTACACTAAAAACGCAGAAGGCAAAGGTCCTGCTTGGGCTAACAGCTTATTCGAAGACAACGCAGAATTCGGTTACGGATTTAACTTAGCTTACGGTCAAAGACGTGCTCAACTTGCAGAAGTTATCGAAAAGGCAGTAGAACTCGGCGCTAAGGGCAAACTTAAAGCTGCATTTACCGAATGGTTAGAAAACAGAAAGAATGCAGAAGTTTCTAAAGCAACTGCAAAAGTTATAACGGAAGCTCTTCCTGGTGCTATTAAAAACGCTAGAGGCGAACTCAAAGCCGTTCTTAAAGAAATCGAAAGCAAATCCGATTGTCTTATCAAAAAATCCATTTGGATCATCGGTGGTGACGGTTGGGCTTACGATATCGGTTACGGCGGACTTGACCACGTACTTGCAATGGGCGAAGACGTAAACGTTCTCGTATTGGATACGGAAGTTTACTCCAACACCGGTGGACAAGCAAGTAAGTCTACTCCTACCGGATCTGTTGCTAAATTCGCTGCAGGCGGTAAGAGAGTTAAGAAGAAGGATCTCGGCATGATGGCTATGTCTTACGGTTACGTATACGTTGCACAATGCGCAATGGGATCTAACAAACAACAATTCCTTAACGCTATAATGGAAGCAGAAGCATACGACGGACCATCTCTCCTTATCTGCTACGCTCCATGTATCAACCACGGAATCAACATGTCTAACTCTCAATTAGAAGAGAAGAAGGCTGTAGAAGCAGGTTATTGGCATCTTTACAGATACAATCCTAACCTTGCCGAAGAAGGAAAGAATCCTTTCACTCTCGACAGTAAGGACCCTGTAGCAAGCTATCAAGACTTCATTCTTGGAGAAAACAGATACGCTACGTTAAAGAAGTCTAAGCCAGAACTCGCAGAAAATCTTTTCGTTCAATCAGAAAAAGACAATCAAGAAAAACTTCTCAAGCTTAAAAAACTTGCAGAAAAATAATTTAAACTAAAATAAAAAGAAAGACGGAAAAATCCGTCTTTCTTTTTATTTAAAGCGTTTTCTTAAAAATATAATATACCTTGTTAATCTTTTTTATGTTGTATAGAAATTTTTAATAAATATATGTAAAAGTTATTCATCTATTTTTTAAAACATACTGGCTATTGCTGAACCCATAGCAATGCCGTAAATTAAACTAATAACAACGTTTACTATAATACCAATAAGAGCACCCTTACCGCAAGACTTTGCTTTAAGTGGCGAAGTTTCCTTCCAAATAAGCCATAAAATAAAACCTATCAAAGGTAGAAAAAAACCTAAAACAGCAAAACCGGTACTTGGTGCGTCGTCAGCTTCAACTTTCTTATTGCCGTTAGTTTTTACTCCGCATTTTGGACAAACGTATGCTTCATCGCTAATTTCTGCACCGCAATTTTTACAAAACATAATAATATTTCTCCTTTTCTTTAGCGTTATCTTTATTATATAGACAATTTTTGTCTATGTCAAGTATTTTAGACTGTTTTTGTCTATACTTTGTGTATGGATATTTTATTTTCGGAAAGATTAAAACAATTAAGGCTCGATGCTAATTTAAAACAAGCAGACCTTGCAAAAATATTAAATACCACGCAAAGAAGAATTTCTTATTTCGAACTCGGCAAAATAGAACCGGATTTAAATACGCTTTGTTCTATTGCAAAATATTTTGACGTCACTACAGATTATTTGCTTGGGATTAAAGATTATTAAGCAATAAGATTTTTTATTTAATTTTTCGCTTATCAATTATTATAGTAAAATTAAGCACGCTACTTTTGCTTTAAGCAA
>JAZNFL010000064.1:0-5540 GCA_045589135.1 Christensenellaceae bacterium | reverse complement strand
ACCCAACTCCTTGGCTCACAGAACGACATGGCTACGATCCGACTTGTTAAGTTGTCTAAAGTGTTTATGATAGACAACTGGAGAGATTTTTCCGAAAACCAATACGATTTTACCCTTCCAAATCTCACCGTTGACGTAACGGAAGAACGCTTTGGGGCTAAAGGCGACGGTTTTACAAACGACACCAAAGCAATACAAAAAGCAATAGATTTCGTAAACGCTCAAGGTGGCGGTAAAGTAGTAGTTCCGGGAGATGACGGATTGTACGGAAGAAGATACGTCATTACCAACGTAGAAATAAAGAGCAACGTAGAATTTTACATCGAAGAAGGAGCAATTCTTTGGCAATCCCATCAAAGAAGCGATTATACCGATTACGAAGTATATATCGGACACGAAAACATGGGAGAAAACGTCGCATGGGGATTGTCTTCGCTTATGCACTTGCCGTTTATTTATATTCACGATGCACAAAACGTAAAAGTTACCGGTGGAGGAACTTTAAGAATGGACGATACCGGAACAGAATGGTTAAACGGTTGGGGTTATACTTGGGATTCTAATATAACCGTTGGCTGTACGTCCGTAGTGCATTTAGTTCCGATCGGAATTTACGGTTGTCAAAACGTAGAGATTTCTGACGTAAACATCAGAAGAGCTAGTTGTTGGCATTCTTATATAAGAGAATCTTCTAACGTTTTCTTTGGAAACGTCGACATGAACGAAGTAAACTGTATAAACGGTGACGGCTTAGACTTTTCTACGGCTGTGCACGACGTCCTTATAGAAAGATGTTCTTTGTATTCTAATGACGATGCTATAGTTTTGGCTGTAACAACAAACGATCCAAGAGACGATTTATCTATTTGGAGAGCAAAAAGCACAAAAGAAGATAAGTCGGTTTATAATTTTACTATAAAACACTGTAATATGCTCGGTGGACACGGTCTTACGTTTATACCATGGGCATCAGAAGCTCCAGATTTCTCCAAGGTAGAAATAAGGGACGTTTATGCGGAAAACAACATTTTCAACATGGTTGGCGTATGGGCGGACAATCCATTCTACGGCTTGAGCAATTATTGGGACGGAACTTACGGTTTAGATGATCATACGGAGCCGGGAGATTATTCTTCGATAAAAAACATTACCATCGTCAACAACAAAATTGCATCTACGTCTTTCTACGGCGTAAATGCAACCAATGTCATTACGGACGAAAAATTCCACGGTGCAACTAATTTCGAAAACGGAAACTTCGATAAGGTTATATACAAAGGTCATGGACATAACGACGAAACCGATTACGTAATGGGCCTTGCTTATTGGGGAACTATAGGTAATACCGGAACGGAAGCCGTTGGTAAGAGACAAACAGTTACGGCAGATACAAAAGAACAACTAACGGTAAATAACTACGCCGGTTATATAAAAGGCGACGGTAGTTTATATCAAGGCATTTATAACTTGTTCGGCAGTTATAAAGCAAGTGTTAAAACTGCGTATACGGAAGGAAAAGCAATTTTATTTATAGAGAATTCTATAACCGGAGAAATTATTGCGGAAAAAGAAATTTTACCTTCGCAAGATTTTTCGGAGACGACTTTAGATTACGTAATAGAAAGCAGTTGTTTTGTAACGATAGGCGTTAGATATAGCGGAGAAGAAACTCAAACTCTTTATTTGGACGACGCAAACGTTTTGATTAATTATGACGACGATTTGTATAACGTAGAAGGAACGGTTACGGAGAATAATTTCGACAAAGATTATTCCGGATTTAAAATTTATTCTAGTGCAAAGTCGGTATACGTAAGTGCAGAAGGAAAACTCGTAGCAGAAGAAGGCGCAGAACATAAAATAATGTTTAACGGCAAAGTTTCTTCCGAATACCGCATGAGCGTAGATATTTCCGTTTTAGATAATTATAACGTAAATGCCGGAGTTTATATCGCTTCGAACAATCCTTCTTCTAATCCTGACATCATCGATGCTTATAACGTACAAATAGAATCAAACAAGGGCAGTGGAGAATATCTTGTAAAGATTTTTAAATTCAGCAGACAAAATGGATATTTGGGATTAGAAACGTCCAGTGCGATCAACAGGATAAAAGGAGATAAAATAAACTTAGACGTTCTCTTTAAAAACAATACTATTGTCGTATTTACGGACGGACAAAAAACACCTGCTTTAGTTTACGAAGTATCTACAGGATTAATTGGCGGAGTAGGATTGAGATCTCAAGCAGAACGCTCGGAATTCGACAACTTTAAAATTACCGTTGCTCCGGAAAAAATCCCAACGGATACTACAAAATTAGAGCAAGCGTTGCAGACGGCAAAGGGTATAGAACTCGAAAGATATACTCAAGAAAGCGTAGACGTTTTACTTGACGCAATGCAACAAGCAGAAAATATTTCTAAAGACGCTACTCAAGAAGAGATAGACAGAGTAGAAGAAGCTTTAAAATCTGCAATGCAATCGTTAGAAGAAAAGCCTACGGAGTCCGAAGAGCCTTCCGAATCCACGACGGACACGGATTCTAAAAATCCGTCGGATAGCCAAGGCAAAAAAGGTTGTGGTTCTTCTATGAGTTCTATATGGTTTAGTATTTTAATTGTTTTAGCGTTGACTATATTAATTAAAAAAAGATATGGAGTAAGTAAAAACAATTAATAATTGAGTTCTAATCACGTTTGTTTAATTATGGCTATGTTAAAGCTAGTAACTGATATTTAAAGATTTATATGTTTTAGAGTATTAGTCTTTTTACGGCTTTTTACAATTCTTATTATGAGCAAAGGTAATTTCCTTGCAAAAATCTCGTAAAAATCCGTCTTGCTCGCAACTAATCCATTTAAATTTTATAAGTGTTACGCTTTCCATAGCCTTAATTATAAAAGAGCATTTTAATTTGTGTTAAAAAAATTAAATATAAAATAGGAGAATAAAATGATTAAAAAGATATCTAAAACGAGAAAATTATTAATACTTTTGCTTTCAGTATTGACTTGTACGTGTTTCTTTATGGCAACAGTCGTAGGAGTTTCAGCTGAAGGGGTTTGGACGGCAAATTCAAATATGACTGCTTCTACAGAAGATGGTCAAACAGTTTGGTCATCTAATACGGAAAGCGCAGTCGTAGAATACAAAAATGGATCGATTACAGGTTATAATACGGTATCGATGGATTTTAAGTACGATAGAGCAAGTGCTAACGACGGTATAATAGCCGTGCAAATTAATAAAAACGACGATTATTATTTGTTTTCGGTATTGCTCAATACTACGACGGGCAAAGCTCCAGAAGCTCGTATACAATATGGAGAATCCTTACTTGCATCTAAAGAGTTAACTTCAGCGGATTTTGCTCCAAACGTTTGGCATTCTTTTAAAGTCGTTCTTCAAACGGATTACGTGTGTTTTTATATTGATAACGTCGTAATAAGTCAATTTACAGGTATACCTGCGATAACTTGGACAAGAGTATTGGGTTGCACGTGGAGAGCTTATGCAAGTGTAAAAAATCCAAATCTTTCTAATACGGAAGTAGATATAGAAAAACCCGATCAAACGGGGGATTGGTCTATTGGCGGAATGGCGCAATTAAACGCAGACGGTACGTATACAACTGCTAAAACAGGAGAATCTATTATAGAATACAACAAGTCTTTAGTGGGACTTAATACTGTTGAGGCTAGTTTTAAGTATCAAGATCAATCTTCCGATGGAGGTCAATGTTATATCGGTTGGCAATTTTACGTTTCAGAAACTTCTTATTATATTTTTAAATTATATTTAAACGTAGGATATTCCGACGGACCTATAGGATTGGTTTATAAATGGGACGGAAAAAATACGGAGATAATGAGAACTACAAGGTTTTCCAGAACTGCAATAAAAGCGGGGGAATGGATAACACTTAAAGTTGTTTTCGAAAATAATTATGCCGCTTTCTACGTAAACGGCTCTTTAGGGTGCGAAACGGAAAGCATAGGAGAAATTACAATACAAAAAGCAAGGGTAAACGTGTATTCTGTCGTTTCGGAAGTTAAAAATCTCAGTTTTACTAGTAGCGAAAAATCCGATTTCGAAGTAGACGTAACGTGGAACGTTACGGAAGAAAACGGAGAAAAGATATATTCTTCTAGTAGTTCTTCTGTAATGTGGTATAGAGGTTTAGACGTTTCTTCTATTAATACTATAGAAGCTGATATAAGATATTACGCACCGTTGCGTGGGGATGGAGGGGTAAACCTTCAGGTTAACCACGATGGAAAAAACGGAACAAATATTTTTAACGTAGCACCAAACAATCCGGAAAACCCCGTTGCCAGAGCGTTTGACACAAACTCTACTGCCGGTTCTCCGCTTTCTAGAGTAGAGATAATTGACGGTTACGGCGATACCGGTTATGGTCAATGGGTACACGTAAAGATGATTTTAGGCGATGGTTATTGGGGTTGTTTTGTAAATGATCGTTGCGTATATAAAAATTTCGAAGTAGAGGACGTAACTTGGGTTAAAGTTGGTATCAATACTTTCTTTTGTCCTTGCGACGTTAAAAATATAGAGTTTTCTACTTCGGAGATAGATTATAAAGAATTAGGTTATGTTGACTTTGAGTTTAAAGACGAAAAGGCTGTAGAAACTTTTACTGCAGAAAACGCAACCCTTACTTACCAAGACGGCAAAATGAAGGCTTCTGTAAACGGAGAAGAATTTGTTTTAACTTCTCCTAAGATCGAAGTAACCCCCGGTCATATTTACAGTATGTGGTTACCTTTAAGAAATACGATACTCGTAAGAATGGCAAACGCAACTGACGCAGATAGCGTAAACTTATCGTTTACGTCGTCAGAAGGCGGACAAGATAACTGGTACGAAAAGACCTTCTCCATTCTTCCTAACAGCGACTATACGACTTATTATTTTAACGTTTCGAATCTCGGTGCAAACGGATATTTAAGACAGTTTAAAATGCAGTTCGACGGCGCAACCGAAGGTAGCGTAACAATAGATGCAATAACCTTCGAGAGAGAAGAAAGAATTTACGATTACGCCGGAGAGATAACCTCTTGTACGGCAGATCCCGTAAAAGGAACTGTAACGGTAAAAGGAACGGCAAAAGCCGAATACGAAGGCAAAACTGCAATAATTTGGAGAAGCGAACCAAGAAATTATAGCGAAAGTTTGGGCTATAAAGATTTGGTAAAATTAGCGACTGCAAAGATAGAAAACGGAAAGTTCGAAGCGACGTTTAGTTTATACGTAAACGGAACGGAAAAGACTTTATTGTCGTATTACTTCTTGGCGTCGGTAAACAACACCAAGATAGATACTACATTCTATATCGAAAACTATCAAGACTTTAACGACGATCCGGAAAGATTTACGATAGACGTAAAGTTAGAGGCAAACGTATTAGATTACGGAGCAAAGGGCGACGGATTTACAGACGATACCGAGGCAATCCAAAAGGCAATAGACGCAGTGGAAAAAGCGGGTGGAGGAAAGGTAATAATCCCTGGAGACGA
>JAZNFL010000063.1:0-7636 GCA_045589135.1 Christensenellaceae bacterium | reverse complement strand
AACCCTAAAAGGAGAAAAAATGAAGGCAACAGGAATAGTAAGAAGAATAGACGAGCTCGGAAGAGTTGTAATTCCTAAAGAGATAAGAAGAACTTTAAGAATAAAAGAAGGAGACCCTTTAGAAATCTATACGGATAGGGACGAATTATTATTTAAAAAATATTCTCCATTGCTTAGTTTGGACAGATTTGCAGAATCTTTTACAAAAAGTCTTAACTGCGTTTCAGAAAAAACCGCAATAATATGCGATACCGATACGGTTGTAAGTGCGACCGGAAGCGGAAGTAGAGATTTGATCGGCAAGATAATTTCTGCAGATATAGAAAAAATCATAAAAGAAAAAAAGACTGTAATAACCGACGAAGGAACGGACAATGCTTATCCCGTAACCAAAGGGGAAGGAACTTTATTTGCAAGTCAAATAATAGTTCCGATAATATGTAACGGAGATTGCTTGGGCGTCGTTATTTTAGCCGACAAAACAAAAGCTGGTTCGGTAACTCCTGCAGATATAAAACTTACCCAAATGAGTGCAGAGCTTATAGGTAATCAATTGTCCTAAAATTTTAGTCGGTTAGTTAAAAATTAAAAAACAAAAAGCTTACGGCGTTTTTTGTCGAAGGTTTTGTGTCCTATTTTATATAAACGTTATAACTTTGGCAACTTTAAAATATACGTATTTAGTAAAAGGCTAATTTTTGACGTTTTATTTAAAAAGATTAAACCGTAATTAAAAATAACCAATATTAATACTTATATAGCGATTGGGTTTAAAAAATAAGGCTAAGTTACGAGATGGGATATAACTAAAATTAAACAACGTATATAGTTTTATCGAACAATAAACTAAAATTAAGTGGTTTAAGAAATATTTAACCGTAATTTTATAAACGATTATAAAAAACGCAAAATTAAAACGCTCGTTTGCCGATATGTTCAAATGGGCGTTTATACATATGAATGCAAAGACTAAGAAGATTATAAGCGGAGCATTTACCGTGTCGGCAGGTGGGTTTATCGCAAAAATTTTGGGAGCGGTTTACAGAATACCGTTGACAAATTTGCTCGGAGCAGAGGGCATAGGGCTGTACCAAATGGTTTTTCCTTTGTATTCGGCGCTACTGACTTTGTCTTCTACGGGTATACCGGGGAGTATTTCTAAAATAATAGCTCAAGGAGAAGAAAGCGTTTACGTTTTAAATAAAAGTAAAAAGTTATTCGGTTTTATAGGTGGATGCGGAAGTGCTCTTATGTGCGTTTGCGCATATTTTATTGCAAAAGCGCAAGGCGCTCCGGAGGTGGGGTTTTCTTACGTCTTGCTTTCTCCAAGCGTTTTAATCGTTACGATTATTTCTGCTTATAGGGGGTATTTTCAAGGGTTGTCGGACATGCGTCCGACGGCTATCTCTCAAACGATAGAACAAATAGTAAAATTGTTTTTCGGATTAGGATTTGCATATTTTTTTAAAGATAATTTGACGGTTGCCGTTTCGTCTTGTGTTCTTGCGGTTACGATAAGCGAAGTAGTTGCTTTAATTTATTTAAAGCAAGCGTATAAATTAAGGGGAACGGAAGAAAATTCTAAAACAGAAAAAACCGTTTTAAGCGAGGCGTATTACGTAAACCGATTAGAAAACACAGAAATAACTTCTAAAAAAACAAGTCGAGCGATAACGAATAAAGGGCTTATAAAAATCGTTTTGCCTGTTACGATTTCGGCTTTAATAATTCCTATTTCTCGAATGATAGATAGTTTTTTGACGGTAAATATAATATCTCGATACAGGACGGACGCAAAGGCTTTATACGGGTTGTATTCGGGTGGGGTAGAGTCAGTAATTGGGGTGCCGGTTGCGGTGTGTTACGGTATTGCCGTCGCTTTAATACCCGTTGTTGGCAAGGTGTTTGCCGGCAGACAAAGTTTGGAGATAAAAAAATACGCCGGGCAGTGCGTAATGCTTACGGCAGGAGCTTCTTTGCTCGCCGGATTAGCCGTGTCGGTGTTTAGTTTATACGTAGTTAAGGTTTTGTATTATTCTCTTAGCGCTTCTCAACAAATATTGACGGCTAAACTTATATCGTGTGCAAGTCCAACGGTATTTTTTTTATCGGTAATACAAACTCAAAACGCCATATTTATTGCGTGCGACAAACAACGTATTCCGCCTATTCATTTGGCGATAGGGGTTATAGTTAAGGTTATTGTAATGCTAATTGCATTGCCTATGCCAAAAATAAATATTTTTGCTTTACCGATTTCAGATATTTTGTGTTATACGGTTGCTTGTTTTTTAAATTTAGTATATTATTTATCTATGAGTAAAAAATTTTAAAATAAAATTTTAATCAAAAAACGGAGAACCGATATGAAGATTTATTTAATAGGTCTAGGAAACGGAGATATGGATTTAAGTTACAAGGCCGTTGGTATTGCCAAGACGTGCGATGCTCTTTTTGTAAGAACTGCTCTAACTGACAGTTATAAAACCTTGTCTTCTTTAGGTATAGAAGCCACGCCACTTGACGACGTATACGAAAAATCAAGAAATTTCGACACGTTAAACAAAAATCTTGCAAATAAAATTCTCTCAGCTTCTAAATTAGGAAGCGTAGCGTATTTTGTAGACGGAGCAACGTACGAGGATAATTCTTGTAAAATTGTTGCTCAAAAGCATAAGGACGTCGAAATTATCGAAGGTCCTTCTAAGGCGGGATACTTTGCAACCATTTTTAAAGTTTTCGGTGGGTTCGAGGCTCGTTCGTGTTACGATTTTACAGACTGTAATAAACTTAGTTTTCCTTTAATCGTTTACGATATAGACAACGTGTTTACCGCCGGACAATTAAAACTTTCTTTATCCGAAGTCTTAGGTGACGAATACCCTGTAAAACTTTATGTCGGTGGCAAAGTTATAAATACCGTATTATGCGAAATTGACTTTTTCGAAGGATATAACTACAAAACGGCACTCTATATAGAAGATAGAGAATTGACTCAAAAAGAAAAATACGACGTAAACGATTTGTTCGAAGTTATGAGGTTTTTGCGTTCGGAAGATGGTTGTCCTTGGGATAGAGAACAAACTAAAGAGAGCATAAAAAGCAATCTTATAGAAGAGTGTTACGAGCTTATTGACGCAATAAATAAGGACGACGAAGAGATGATGCTCGAAGAAATAGGCGACGTCTTTATGCAAGCGGTTTTCCATACGGTTTTTGCAGAGGAGAGAAAATCTTTTAATTATTACGACGTAATGACGACGATATGCAATAAGCTTATTTCTAGACATTCGCATATTTTTGGCAAAGATAAAGCAAATACGTCCGAAGAAGTTTTAAAAATTTGGGACGAAAACAAAAAGAAAGAAAAGAAGTTTTCTTGTGGGGGAGAATACGTTTCTTCCGTACCGCAAACACTTCCTGCTTTAATGCGTGCGGAAAAGGTCATGAACCGTGCGGCAAAATACAACTTTGAATTTGACAACGTAGAACAAATTTTTGATAAAATACAAGAAGAGATCGACGAAGTAAGACAAGAGATCAAGAGCGGAAATAAAGAACTTTTGCGCAAAGAATGTGGGGATTTGTTGTGCAGTGCGGTAAACGCAGTTAGATTTTTAGGTTTCGAGTGCGAAGAGACGTTGACACTTACGATAGAAAAATTTATAGATAGGTTTATTAAATTAGAACAAGCGATAATTGCCGACGGCAAAGACATAAAACAAATTACTTCCGAAGAAAGGGAAAGATATTACGATGCAATTAAAAGAACTTAAAATTGGTAACGTAACGTTAAAAAACAACGTCCTTATGGCACCGCTTGCGGGATATACGGATTTTGCGTTTCGTCAGATATGTGCGGAATTTGGGGCTTCGCTTTGTTTTACCGAAATGGTAAGCGCTAAAGGGTTGCACTATAAAAACGAAAATACGGAAAACCTTTTGTTTTCGAGCGAAGTCGAAAAGGTAAAAGGTGCACAAATTTTCGGTAACGACGGCGAGATAATGGCGGAAGTCATAAAAGGAAGCGCTTTAAGTCAATTTGATATAATAGATATAAACATGGGGTGTCCCGTTCCTAAAATTTACAATAACGGAGAGGGTAGTGCGCTTTTAAACGATTTAAAGCTTGCCTCTTCCGTAATAAACGCATGCGCCAAAACGGGCAAAACGATAACGGTAAAGACACGTATCGGTCTACATAGTGGAGATAACGTAGCAAAAGAATTTGCCAAGATGGCAGAGGACAGCGGTGCGTCGGCAATAACCATACACGGCAGAGTAAGGGACGATTATTATTCCGGAGAAGTTAATTTTTCTGCAATAGCAGAAGCTAAAAACGCCGTAAAGATACCCGTTATAGCAAACGGTGGAATATTCAGCGTAAAGGATGCCGAAGAAATGATAGAAAAAACCGGATGCGACGGAATAATGCTCGCAAGAGGAGCAATGTATAAGCCGTGGCTTTTTAAAGAGATTGTTCACGGTAAGACTATAGATAACCCCGTTAAAGTTATCTTTAAGCATATAGATTTATTAAAGACGAGATTTGCCGATAAAGACGTCGCCATTACTATGCGCAAACAGCTTTCTGCTTACTTAAAGGGTGCAAAAAACTCTAAACAAGCTCGTCAAGACGTGTTTTGCGCACAGTCTACCCAAGAGATAAAAAAGATACTAAATACCGTATTATTTTAATTTAGTCGCAAGGTAACTTTTGTTCAACTGTAGTCATATCATAACTTTAAGGGGAAAAAAAGTGATTATAACCGCAGTAACGGAAACGAGTGCAGATAAATTTTTAACAGAGTCTAAAAAAAGCGACGCAATTTTTTGTGCAAACGTTGGAGAAACGATAAATTTTAAGAGAGAACTAAAAGGCGAAGACAATAAACTTTTGACCATGGGTAAATTGTCTAAAAAAGCCGATTGTACAGTCGTCGGCGGTTATTATACGGAAAACTTTGGTCTTAAAAGAAATTCCGTAATAGTATCCGACAAAGGCAGTGTAATAGGCATAGCGGATATGGCTGTAAGCGTTGGAGAAAAAAGGTTTTCTTTAGGAAACGGTCGCAACGTGTATAGTGTTTCTGCGGGCAAAATAGGGGTTTTAATAGGGGACGATATATTAGAGCCGGAAGCATTAAGGTTTTTAACTGACGGGCATGCAGACGTCGTTTTTGCGTCAGACGTCACTTGTAAACCAGGCATGTTATTGACGGTTTTGCAAGGCTATGCCTATTTGTACTCGGTAGCGATGGTGTGTATAAACGGAAGACGTGTAACTTGCGTTTCGTCCGGTGGCAATATCGTTTACGACGGAGAAACTTCTAATATAACTTTGGACGTTGACGTAGGCAAAACGTACGTAGAAACAATAGTTAAAAGAAGATTTGCTAAAAAGAACAAATAGACTTATGTCAATTTTTAGAAGTGCTAATTGCATTATAAAGATTATGTTGGCGAGATAACTAGTAAGTCGTCGAAAAACGTGGCGTTGTAGACGTAAATTTGTCATAACGTTTTATAACATTGTGGCAATGTCGAAATATCGTGGCGACGTTGTCTAAAAAGTGTGGCAAGATTGACATGATAATACGTTGACGTGAAAAATTTATAAAGTTTAAACTATAAGATAAACCCGAAAATTTTATCGGGAGAAGGAGAAAGATAATGAAGTTCAATATCGTATTGGTCGAGCCGGAGATTCCTCAAAACACCGGTAATATTTCGAGAACTTGCGCAGCGACAGGAAGTAGTTTATATCTTGTTAGACCTTTAGGGTTCGAGATAACCGATAAGCACTTAAAAAGGGCGGGGTTGGATTATTGGCAGTATTTGGATTTACACTATTGCGATAGCTTGCAAGAACTAATGGATAAGTATTACGACGGCAGTAATTTTTATTTTATGTCCACGAAGGGCAAAAAGATACACAGTCAAGCCAAGTTTAAGGATGGTGATTTTCTCGTTTTCGGAAAAGAAACCAAAGGGCTTCCGGAACCTCTTTTAGAAAAGTATTACGATAAAACTTTGCGCATACCAATGTGGGGAGATTTAAGGTCGTTAAACTTATCTAATTCAGTAGCAATAACGCTTTACGAGGCTTTAAGGCAAAACGATTATTTTGGGCTTACCTTCGAAGGAGAACTTACCGGCAGGGGATATTAATGCCGTTTTTAGAAAATACGTATTTAGCAAAATAGATTAATTTATTTTATAATGTTTAATTTTAACCCGTTGTTTTTTGTGGACGACGGGTTTTTACGTGTGTTTTTACAAATAGGCAAAACTTAATACTTATCCGTACGTTTTTTGTAAAGAACTCGTTCGTGGTAAACGACTACGTTAAAAATTTTATAATTAAACGTTTATAAAAATTTTAAAACGGCATTATTTTTAACAGTAAAAAATAAAATATTATGACAAAAGGGTTAAGTGTTGATGGAATCTATAGTAAACGTGCTTATTATGTTAGGTGGGGTTGCCGTTTTTATGCTCGGGTTAGAAACGTCGAGCGTAAGCGTTGCTAATTTGACTCAAGGAAAGTTAAAGACGGTAATTCAAAGATGTTCTTCCAATAGATTTAGAGGAGCATTGTTTGGGGCGGCTGTTACCGCAATATGTCAAAGTAGCGTCGCGGTCAATTACATTGCTGTGGAGATGGTAAGCAGGGGTATAATAAGTTTTTTTAAGGCTTCTGCAGTAATCGTCGGAGCAAACGTCGGGACTACTATAACGGCTCAACTCATAGCTTTGTCAGGTTCTTCGCCTTTTGACGTAACGGCTATAGGGTCACTAATTGCCTTTGTGGGATTTTTTGTCAAAAGTTCTTCTAATGGCAAGGTAAAAGAAATAGGCAACGTTATGGTTGGTTTGGGTTTTGTCTTTATCGGCTTAAATATTATTTCTATTTCGGTAGACGGATTAAAAGACGTAACGTGGTTTATAAATTTATTCGTGACGGGTAACAAATTTTTGTCTTTATTAAACGGGATAGTGTTAGCCGGCACTATGCAAAGTTCTTCTGCCGTAACCGGAATATTGGTGCTGTTGTCCGCCAAAGGAATGTTAAACTTTAGCGATGCAACGTTTATGGTTTTGGGAGCAAATTTGGGATCTTGTATCCCCGTCGTAATAGCGTCTTTAAACAAGTCTTTGCAAGCTTTTAGAACGTCTATTTTTAATTTGGTCTTTAACCTGTTTGGAATAATTTTATTTTTTATTCCGCTATATTTTTACGGAGAAAAAATCGGTTTGTTTTTTGATGCTTTTTCTTACGGAGCGCAAAGTAGTGTAGCTAACTTCCACACAGGGTTTAATTTGGTTGTGGGACTGGCGATTTTGCCCGTGTTAAAACCGTTTACTTCTTTTATAGAAGTATTGACCGAAAAACCACGTTTGGTTTATTTAAAATTGGCAAAAACTTCTAAAAGATAGATTAAATATAAACATTAAAACTATAGATTAATTAAAACGGTTGACAAAAAGTTATTTTTAGGTTTATTATTAATAAGTAAAAAACAAAATAAGGAGATTAAACCTATGAACAAACAGTCAATCAGAGACGTAGACGTCAAAGGTAAAAGATGTCTTGTCAGAGTAGATTTTAACGTTCCTATGAAGGACGGCGTTA
>JAZNFL010000062.1:0-4981 GCA_045589135.1 Christensenellaceae bacterium | reverse complement strand
GCAAAAATATTATCTTGCTTAAATTCGTTAGTCTTATATTTTATTTTTAATATAGCATCAACACTAAACAATTTACGACAGCGTTAAAACATTGCGATAAATTAAATTATTATCAATAATAAATTATCAACGATAATTTGCAATTGGTTTTATCTTATTAAGCGTTTAACTTTTTTGCATCTACTCCACTCGTCTATTTACCATAATTACACCGGCTAAACATCCTAACACAATTCCAAAAACCGTATCCCATAAAATTGCAATAAAGGATAATTTTGACAAAATTAAGCCAAAAATAAGCGAAGTTATTATTCCTGCAATACCACCCGTCAACAAACCTTTTAAAAGCCCTTTTTCTCTTTTAACGGAATACGTGCAACCTAAAAAAATCGAAAAAGTTTTAATTATTTGATTTACAATTTTAACCACGAGATCTCCACCACCGGTAAAAGCCAAAACAACGGAAAAAACAAGCACGCATATAATCGAAGCAACTATGCTTATTAAAATCCCCTTTACCAACAAAACGATAGACTCGTTTTTATTTGCATAATCCATATATAAATCTCCTAAGACTAATTGTATGCTCAACAATGTCTATTAATGACCATCTAAATTATTTACAAAAAAATCTCCTTGCTAAAGCAAAGAGATTTTATAATTATTGTTTTTGTTCGGTTGTCTTTGGAGTAGAATCTTCCGTCGTAGTAGTTGTTGTAGTGGTAGCAGGATCTTCCGTCGTAGTCGTTTCGTCTTTCTTCTTAGAAGAAATTTGATAAATTGCACTCTTGTCAAACTTAATAAAAGTACCGTGATTATCTTTGCCGGTTTCTAAAACGAAAGTGTTTTCTTCCGGATAAACAGCAACGACGATACCACAAATAAGACCAATAGTCTTAACTCTATCCCCAACCTTTAAACTATCCAATTTGTCTTGTAATTCTTTTTGTTGTTTTTTTCTTGCCCTTCCGTTAAAAACGAAAAGAAGAACGAAAACAGCTAAAAGAACAACCCACATAATAATGGTTACAGGATCGTTACATCCTCCTGCTGCCACAGCTTCAGAACCTGATTCGCTCGTAGCAGACGTCAATAAGTTAAACAACATTTTAGTATTCTCCTTAAATTATATTCTATCTAACGCTATTATAATAAACAATTTAATCTTTTTTTGCAAGTGTAATTTAATAAATTTTAAAATTTTCCGTATTTTTCATAAAACTCTTTGACGTAATCCGACACGTAACCGCCAATTATCGCCTTTCTCATACCTTTTACGAGTTTTAATAAAAAGGTTATATTATGCAAACTTATAAGCATACCACCCATCATTTCGTTGACGTTTATCATGTGGCGCAAATAAGCCTTAGTGTAGTTTTTGCAACAATAACAGTCGCATTCAGGATCAAGAGGGGTGTAATCTTGTTTATACGCGCCGTTTCTTACGACAACTTTACCTCTCGAGGTCATTGCCGTACCGTTTCTTGCTATTCTAGTAGGAAGAACACAGTCGAACATATCGACGCCTCTTAAAATTCCTTCGACCAAACAATCCGGACTTCCAACCCCCATAAGGTATCTCGGAATATGCGTTGGGTATTTATCGAGCATAGAATCCAAAACGTCGTACATTATGGGTTTTGGCTCGCCTACGGATAATCCACCTATGGCAATACCATGCTTTGCATACGGTATAGTTTCTTTAAGACTTATCTCTCTTAAATCTTTAAAGACGTTACCTTGAACTATAGGAAACAACGCTTGATTTGGATTTTTATGATGATTATAGCATCTATCGAGCCAAGAAAGAGTTCTCTTCATCGCCTTTTCGGAAGATTTATAATCGGCACCGTACTCGCTACATTGGTCAAACGCCATTATAATATCCGCACCTAAATTATTTTCTATATCTATAGCTTTTTCCGGATTTATAAAGTGTTTACTGCCGTCCACGTTAGAACTAAACACAACGCCGTCGTCGGTTATATTGTTAAGCTTTGCAAGAGAAAAAACCTGAAACCCACCACTATCAGTTAAAATTGGTTTGTTCCAATTCATAAAAGAATGTAAACCACCAGCGTTTTTTACGATCTCGTCACCGGGACGCATATATAAATGATAGGTGTTGGATAAAATGATTTGAGCACCCGCTTCTTCTAAATCTCTTGGGAAAACTCCTTTTACCGTTGCTTGAGTTCCTACCGGCATAAATATTGGAGTTTCTATATCTCCATGCGGAGTATGTAAAACTCCTGCACGTGCACCACTCGACGGATCTTGCTTAATTACTTCGTAGGAAAATTTTTCCATAAATTTCTCCATGTATTAGTTGCTGTTTTATAAAGATATTATCGTATTAAAAGTTTTATTAATTAGCCGTATAACTATAAAATCATCATCGCATCGCCAAAACTGAAAAATCTGTAATTTTCTTTTACCGCTAAATTATACAGCTCTAAAATTTTATCCCTGTTTGACAAACAAGATACGAGCATTATTAAAGTCGACTCCGGCAAATGAAAGTTTGTAATAAGGCAATCAACACATTTAAATTTATACGGCGGATATAAAAAGATATTAGTTTCTCCAAAACTTTCTTTTACAAAACCGTTTTCGTCCGCAACCGTTTCTAAAGTTCTTACACTCGTAGTGCCAACGGCGATAATTCGTCTTCCTTCTTTTTTTGCCTTATTTATCTTTTGTGCGTTTTCTTCCGTTATCTCGTATTCTTCGGTATGCATAACGTGTTCTTCTACGTTATCAACCTTTACCGGACGGAAAGTCCCTAAACCGACGTTTAAACGAACTTCCGCAAATTCTACGCCTTTTTGTTTTAATTTATCTATAAGTTCGTTGGTAAAGTGCAATCCTGCCGTTGGAGCTGCCGCACTACCCTCCTTTTTACAATAAACCGTTTGGTATCTCTCCGGATTGTCGAGTTTTTCTTTTATATAATGTGGCAAAGGCATTTCTCCAACCCTCGACAAAACGTCTTCGAAAACACCATCGTAAAAAAACTTAACTATTCTTCCTCCACTTTCGGACTTAGCTAAAACTTCGAGTTTAAGTTCGTCCGACACCGTAAGAATACTTCCTATACGTGCTTTTTTGCCCGGCTTTACCATAACTTCCCATTCGTCAAGAGAAAATCTCTTTAATAAAAGAATCTCTACCTTTCCACCGTGTTCCGTACGAGAAAACATTCTCGCAGGATAAACCTTGGTATTGTTTACAACGAGTAAATCACCCTTTTGCAAATAATCGATTACGTCCTTAAAAATCTTATGGTCAACGGTATCCGTTTGTCTGTTATAAACCATAAGCTTAGACGAATCTCTCGGTTCTATGGGCGTTTGCGCTATTTGAGATTCCGGTAAATCGTAATAAAAATCACTTGTCTTTAACATTTATTTATCCTCGAACATAGAAGTTTGTGCCGACGTTGGCATTTTTTTGCCAAGATGATCGTATGCACGCTTCATGCAAATTCTACCCCTTGGTGTTCTAGAAATAAACCCAAGCTGCAGCAAATACGGCTCGTATAAATCTTCTATCGTGTCGCCGTCTTCGTTTATAGACGCTGCAAGAGTATCCAAACCAACGGGACCACCGTTAAATTTATCAATTATTGCAGACAACAAACTAATATCGGTGTTATCTAAACCAATTTCGTCAATTTCTAATCTTTCTAATGCTATTCTCGTATCGGCAAAAGTAATTTTTTCGTGTTGTAATACCGAAGAAAAATCCCTAATTCTCTTTAATAATCTATTTGCTATTCTTGGCGTACCTCTACTGCGTTTTGCAAGTTCTATTGCTGCTTCCGGCTCTATAGACGTACCCAACATAACTGCAGAACGAGTTACTATTTCTGACAATTCTTCAGTAGAATACATCTCCAACCTACAAAGAACGCCAAATCTATCTCTAAGCGGTGCGGACAACATACCTGCTCTCGTCGTTGCGCCTATCAACGTAAATCTTTTTAACGGTATTTGTACGCTTCTTGCAGAAGGCCCCTTGCCGATTATAAAATCGAGAGAAAAATCTTCCATTGCGGGATACAATATTTCTTCTACGTTATGATTAAGTCTATGGATTTCGTCAATAAACAAAACGTCGTTTTCGTTTAAGTTGGTAAGTATAGCCGCAAGATCCCCTGCTTTTTCTATAGAAGGACCACTTGTAACCTTAATTTGCGATCCCATTTCTGCCGCAACGATGTGTGCAAGCGTAGTTTTACCAAGTCCCGGAGGTCCGTAAAGTAAGACGTGGTCTAAAGACTCCCCCCTCATTTTTGCCGCTTGCATAAAGATATTTAAATTATTTTTAACTTTATTTTGACCTACGTATCCTTCCATCGACTTAGGTCTTAAAACGTTTTCGATCTCGTCGAATTCCGTTTTAGTGCTGACGACTAAACGCTCTTCGTCTTCCGGATAATAGGTTTCTTCGTAATCCATAATTACCTCTCTTTTTTGCGTTAACTTCTTAAAGCTACCGTTATGATCTCTTCAAGAGAATTTGCCCCTTCTTGTTTTGCTCTTTCTACCTTAGCAACGCTCTCCGAACGGTTATATCCAAGACTCATAAGAGCAATTACTGCGTCGTCTTCTTCCGGAGTGGTTATCTTTACTTCTTTAACTGCTTTTTTACTTGATGGTTTTTCCGGAAGGTCTAAAGAAGAAATATTCTCTCTAAGTTCCAAAATTATTCTCTCGGCAGTCTTTTTGCCAAGTCCTTTTACAGCAGATAAAGTCTTTACGTCAGAACTAGCTATTGCCAACGCTAAATCGTGCAAATTTAATCCCGACAATATAGTTATACCCATCTTTGGTCCTACACCAGAAACGGTTATAAGTTTTAAAAACATATTTTTTTCTTCTACACTTTCGAAACCATAAAGATATACTCCATCTTCTCTTACAGCCATGTAAGTAAATAGCTCTACTTGTTCTTTATTAGAAATTTTATATATCGC
>JAZNFL010000061.1:0-2590 GCA_045589135.1 Christensenellaceae bacterium | reverse complement strand
ATAAAAGAGTAAACGCTTTGTAAAAGTTTTCCACATAAAAATATTTTAAAATTAGCGTTTGCTTTTTTTAAAAACGCATAAGATTGGCACAAGACGGACGTTCCGCCAAAAGTAATTAAAAAGCAAGCAAGGCTTACGTTAAGTTTCGATATAGGTAAGTTTGCCAAAGCCGAGCACCCGCAAGTACATTCTAACAGTCCTCCAAATACGGCGTAAGAAACTTGCGGAGAAATTGAAAATTTGGCGAGCAGTTTTGCTGGGAGATAAAACAATTTTATATTTATGCAAATTTGCGTCAATACGTAAAAAACCGAAATAAAAACCCCAACGACCAAAACGGATACTACTGTTTTATATGCCGTTTCGTACAAGACGTTGTCAACGGATAAACTTGTTTTAACGTGGGTTTCTGAACTTTTTACCATAGGTAAAAACCTAAAAGTAAAGCCACACATAACCGTTGCCAAGACGTGGGACAACAGTAAAACCTTTGCGACGTGAGTGCTGTTGAACATTCCTATGCCGACCGCTCCGACGATAAACAAAGGTCCGGACGTAGAGCAAAAACAACTTGCTTTCGTTGCTTGACTTTCGTCTATATATCCGGAAGAAGAAAGTTCGGCAATTATTTTACAACCGACGGGATATCCGGAAATTAAACTCATGACGAACGGATAAGCGGTAATTTTTTTACTTTTAAATAAAAACTTGGTTATCGGAGAGAATATTCTCGTCAATTTTTCAGTTTGTCCCAAAAACGTTATAAGAGTTGTCAAAAAAAAGAAGGGCAGTAAAGACGGCAAAACGGATAAAGCCCAAATTTGTAATCCATTAAGGCAGGCAGAAAGACAGGTTTTTGCATCTAAGATAATAACGATAGATAAAATAAAAGCTAAAATACTTAAAATAAACGCTGTAAATTTTTTCATACTACAGTTTATTTTTAAAATTATTATAATATTAAAAATTTTTCTGCCATGTTCAATTTTTGTCTTTAATTTATTTGTAAATACAAAATATTGACTAAAACGGAAATAAGGTCAATTATGTACGATTTATTTGATATGTTACCTAAAAACGATAAAAACGTCCCTTTAGCAGAGAGGATGCGTCCTATAACGTTAAAAGATTTCGTTGGACAAAGCCATATAGCCGAGGACGGAAGTTTGCTTAGAAGAGCAATAATGCTCGATCGTTTAGGTAGTTGTATTTTTTGGGGACCTCCGGGATGCGGAAAAACCACCCTTGCAAATATAATAGCAAATTCCACGAGTGGAAATTTTGTCAAATTAAACGCAGTAAACAGTGGGGTTGCCGACGTAAAAAAAGCCGTCGATAAGGCAAAAGACGACTTAAAAATGTATGGTAAAAAGACTTATTTGTTGCTCGACGAATGTCATAGATTTAGCAAAACGCAAAGCGATTCGCTTTTGCCCGCAATAGAAGCAGGGACTATAATTTTTATCGGTTCTACAACGGAAAACCCTTTTGCCTCGATGACGCCCGCAATAGTGTCGAGATGCAGAGTTTTCGAGTTTAAAAGACTTGACAATTCAACAATTAAAAACGCATTAAAAAAAGCTCTTACCGATTCTAAAAAAGGTTTGGGGCATTTAAAAACGGAAGTTTCGGAAGAAGCGTTAGACCATATAGCCAATATGTCGGGTGGGGATTTAAGAATTGCATATAACGCTTTAGAGCTTGCCGTTTTGACTACCAATCCTTTGGAAGACGGAGTTATAAAAGTAACGCTTAAAGACGCCGAACAATCAATACAAAAAAAGGCGCTTTCTTACGACGAGCAACAATATTACGACATGTTAAGTGCTTTTTGTAAGAGTTTAAGGGGTAGCGATAGCAATGCAGCGCTATATTATTCTCAAAGACTTATACAGGGTGGATGCGATCCAATGCTGATTGCAAGAAGGTTAGTCGTTCATTCTAGCGAAGACGTAGGAATGGCTAATCCAAACGCTTTAGTCGTTGCAACCAGCGCAATGTACGCATTGCAGAACATAGGTGTTCCGGAAGGGCTAATACCTTTATCCAACGCTATTATTTACGTTTGCGAAAGCGAAAAATCCAATACGGTAGTAGAAGCTATGTATTCGGCAAAAGACGCAGCGGTAAATATAAGGGACGACGAAGTTCCTCCGCATCTTAAAAATAGCGTTTATGCAGACGAGGCGGATAAAGCAAAGAGCGCGCTGTATAAATATCCTCATTCTTACGGAGGATACGTAGAACAACAATATTTGCCTAACGAAATAAAAGACCAAGTTTTCTATAAACCGTCAGAAAACGGTTACGAAAAAACCGTAAAAGAAAGACAAAAGAGATTGGGTAAAATAAAGTAATTTTTTTGATTTTTAATTTTGTGTTAAATATCATAAAAAGACGTAGTTTTGTTTACTATTGTCATATTGCTAAAAACGGAAAAACTTTAGTTTGTCGATTGATTTATAATATCAAAACGTTTAGTAGTCGGTTGTTTTACAATACAATTGCGTATAAAAATAATGCTGGGATAAACTGTTTGCAAAGCAAACAATATAACTTTTAGTCACAAGGCTAAAAACAACTAATATAT
>JAZNFL010000060.1:0-1547 GCA_045589135.1 Christensenellaceae bacterium | reverse complement strand
GACAGTTTCTAAATCTTCTAAAGAATACTCTAAAGACGTTTCGAAATATTTATCTAAAGATTGTCCGGAAAGCATTCCTTTCATTCCGGAATACTCTGCTAAAATTTTGGAACAATTCAATTTGCCTTCGTTATTTATATAATTTAAACAAATTTCGTAAGCAAAATTAATAAGAGTATCACCTGCAAGTAATGCGGTAGCTTGTCCAAATCTAACGTGATTAGTCGGCATACCGCGTCTTAAAGTATCGTTATCCATTTCCGGCATGTCATCGTGAATTAACGATGACGTATGGATACATTCTAATGCTAAAGAAAACGGCAACGCATCTTGTACGTTGCCCCCTAATTCTTCACATAGAGCAAGCATCAAAACGGGACGAACTCTCTTTCCTCCGGCAAATAAGCTATATTTAACGGCGTCTAAAAGCCGATCGTCAACGTTTTTTACTTTTTCAAAAAAGCAATCCATGTATTCTTCGAATATATTTTTATATTGCAAATATTTATCTTTGTATTCCATCGTTTATTTTCCTTAAATACGCCAAATAAGTATTATACATCAACATGGTTACCGTCATAGGCCCTACGCCACCGGGTACAGGGGTTATATACGAAGCTTTCTCGCTAACAGCGTCAAAATCAACGTCACCATATAACTTTCCGTCTACTCTATTTATGCCAACGTCTACAACCACACAACCATCCGACACCATATCTGCAGTCAAAAATCCCATTTTACCTATTGCTACGACTATAATATCTGCATTTTTTGTAAAAAACTCAATATCTTTGGTCTTGCTATGGCAAACGGTTACGGTGCAGTTTTCTTTTAAAAGCAAATGTGCCATTGGTTTTCCAACGATATTGCTTCTGCCGATGACAACTGCGTTTTTACCGCAAAGATCAACGCCATATTCTTTTAATAATTTAATTATTCCGTGTGGAGTACAAGAATAAAGCCCCTCTTCGCCCTTAAAAACGGCAGAAACGTTACTTTCGGTAAATCCATCGACGTCCTTTTCTTTTGGTATTAAAGAAAGAATTTTGCCCTCGTCTATACCTTTTGGAAGTGGCAACTGAACTAAAATGCCGGTAATATCTTTATCGTCTGCTAATTTTTTTACTTGTTCTTCTATTTGCTCTTGACTGCTCTCTGCCGGCAGTTCTACAAGAACGGATTTTATATTTGTTTGTTCGCAAGCGATAATCTTATTTTTTACGTAAACTTTTGACGCTGGGTTTTCTCCTACGATTATAACTGCTAAACAACAATCGTTGTATCCTTTTTTATAAAGATTTGAAACGTTATCCTTTATATTTAAACGCATTTTTTGAGATAATGCTTTACCGTCCAAAATTATTGCCATACTACACCTCGATTTTCTTTTTGTATTCAGCTAATACTCCGTTGACAAAATTTAGACTAGTATCTGCAGAATATTTGCGAGCAAGCATCATCGCTTGGTCAATTGCTACGATATGAGGAACGTCATCAAAATATTTTAATTCACAAATGCCAAGTCGGATCGTAGCCATGTCGTTCTG
>JAZNFL010000059.1:0-1915 GCA_045589135.1 Christensenellaceae bacterium | reverse complement strand
AAAATCTGACACTTGAAACAAATCGGCAAACTGAAATTCAATTTTATAAAGCTCGTTCATAACGCTGTTTATAAACTTTACTTGCTCTTCTCCTCTCAACTCCTTAGCTAAAGACCTTTCGTAAGCTCTATCAAAGATTTTGGAAAGAATATCCTTTTTTAATTGAACTCTATTTTTCTTTATTGTATTTCTCGTTGCAACAATATGAAATCCGTTTACTTTAAGTTTATACCTACCAACAAGCGGAATACGCTCGTTTTCTATCATCTCTATCATATTTAATCTCCTAGTTTAATAGGGAATAAATTCCCACTCCGAATCGGTAATTCCTTCCAAAACGTCTAAAAGTTCGGTTATCCAAAAGCTATGCTGTAATTTTAATTCTTCTGTTGTAGCAAGCGCTGACGAATATCGAGGAAAATCTGTTAATCCCTTTTTAGATTTTATAACAGACTCTTCAGTATAACGAGCGAAGCAGTCTGTTGAATATTGCATCTTAAAATCTTTTTGCTTTTGATGAAAATATTTATGCTTTTCAGAAAACTCTGTTTGATCACCGTTTCGAACGTTTAAAGAACACACTCGGCTGTCAAATTTATTATGTTGCTGCTCCATATAATTAAATACTTTAGAAAAAGCATTTCTTAACGCATAAAGAAACAAAGACGTGTCGGCTCTACACGACCTTATTTTTATAAAAAAAGACTTAATTTTTGGAGAAAATATATCCCACAGCAAATCTTCAATAAAAAACAACGGCTTTACTATTTCAAACTCTCCTACTTCGTCTATAACGTTTACTAGCGCCAATTCCGCGATATCCGCAGACAAACTACTTTGTCGTTGCTCGTTCATAAAAACTCTAACAAAACAAAAATTTTCTACCGTTGCGCCGTGTCGAATCATTTTAAGTTTTAAACCAAACTTATCGTTTAGGGGGTTACTGTTACGGTCCTTTACGTCAAATCGTTTATTAGAAATTTGATTACCACGCTCTTTCCCTACTTCAGAAATACCAACAACGCCAAATTCAAAGGCGTACGCAAGGTCATTTTCGGCGATAACTTTCACTCCCATTCGCAGCGCATCCATGTCTAAGATATGGCAAAACTTATTTTCACCGTTTTTTATTATAGAAGGTTTTCCAAAAAAACCCATATCAAAAATAGGCAACAAACCTTCTACTTCACTCTTTACGTTGTCAGTTCTGATAGACAAATTTGCAACAACTAAACACTCCGTTATATATATTAAATATTCTTTCGCGTAGTTAGTTAGCATATCAAAAATGTCTGTAACAATTAAACCGTTGTCATAACAGAAAGAATAATTGTTATAACCAAATAATGTTCTGGCACAAGGATTTTCTCTAAATGCACGGGCTTTTTGTTCAACAAAATAAGCACAACCGGCAAGAGAACGAACAGTCCCATTTTCAATCGCTTTTACAAGCTGTCTTTCAAACTCATAAAAGGGGAAATTAGGATATCTGAAATAATTATTCATTAAAAGCTCAAGAGCCTTATTCCTAAATAGCACTTGGTTAGAAAGAATCATACTCGTCTGCGTTAAGTCCTTTCCACCACCCATAGGGTTCGTAAAAAGAACAGCTACAGGCAAAGAATTAACGTAGCCCTTATTCATTAACTCACGATGCTCTAACACGTCGTTTGCAACGCCTTCACGCCACCGAAGAATTATTTTTAGATAAATACCCCAACGAACAATTTTGGGGACGTAAATTATAAAAACGGATAAGTCTAAAAACAATTTTACAAACTGTGTATATATGCTTGAAAAATCGAAAGATGATAAATAGTAAAAATAGCAAGCAAAGAACTCTATAAAAATCGTTAAAAAATTTAAGTTATATAACCATATAACTACGAGTATTTTTTTATAAAGCCTGTTTTTT
>JAZNFL010000058.1:0-5267 GCA_045589135.1 Christensenellaceae bacterium | reverse complement strand
ATCTTTGTGATAAAGTTTTCAAAAATTTCTACAGGATCTTCTAAATCTTCTATATAAGATCCGTTTCCTTTGTTTGCCCAAGAAACCATCAATTCTTTAAGTTCGTCTTCCGTAGGAGTATTGAGAGTATCAAATTCTTCCGAGTAAGCAAACTCTTTATAGATAATTCTACTATCTATAAGAGTGTTATCTTGTGCATATTTTTCGAGAACGATAGTGTATACTCCACTCTTTCTAACGGCAAACTTAGCAGTACTGTAAAGAGTGTCCGGAGAAAGTTCTCCAATAACGTATACGTCTAACTCTCTAAGTTCTTCCGGCGTTCCTTCGGTCTTTTTATTTAAAGAAACAGAAACGCTTTCTCCATCGTCGTTGGTATACGTAATAGTTCCGGTAATATATTGACCGTTTACTACGTTTGCTTGACCACTCGTGGTATTAAATACGCTAAGCGTGTTGGTATAGTTATCCTCTTTTAAGGTATAACCAATCTCGTTAGGTCTAATATCTACGATAGGCATAAGATTGTTGACGACGTTACATACGAACTTAACACCGTTAGGATCAGCCATAAAATCTGCCGACCAATAACCCATTAAGTCGCACATAAAGCTACCGACTCTACCGCTTCCGTAATTCCATTGCGCATAGAGAGGAACTCCGTATTCGCCAGTCAATACGACTTCTGCGGAATCTCTCGCTCTAACGCCGTAAAAACCGTTTAAGGTTACCGAAAGTTGATTTTGTCTTACGTCTTCTTGTTCTTCGCCTTCCGGCGCTTCTTCGTTTTTGATAACTAATCTATCCAAACCGTCAACCAATGGAGAGAAGGTGTCTTCGATATACGGATTGAAAGGCTTATAATTAACCTCTTCTAATTCCGGAACGTTTAATTCTTCGGTCATCCATTTAGAAAGGCTACTGATTTCTCCTTCCGGAACGGCTATATATCTACCGTGACCGGCTTCGGCTGCAGCTTCCATTTGTGCGGAATATTGGTCAGAAGAACTATCGTTACGACCTAAACCTACAACTGAGAAAGTAATCTTATGGTTTTCGTAGTTGTTTTTGATATTTGCCATGTAGAACTGTTCTTCCGTCTTAGGAACCATACAGTCTGATACGACTATAATATGTTTTTTGTCGACGTTTTGAAGCTGAGAAAGTTGTTGTCCGGCACGCTCTATTGCTCCCGCAAAAGACGTACCACCGGTTGCGTCTTCCAAATTGTTAATAGCTTCGAAAATTATAGAACTGTTTTGACAAGAAGTAAGTTCGAGAATAGTGTTGTATTCGGTATCTAAGGTCATAATACCAACCCAGTCTCTTGGATTAAGACCGGCTTGAGCCAAAGATCCGTCGCCTATTGCGTTAGAAACTGCTCCCTTTGCCCATTCTAAATACGACGTTCCGTCGTAGGTTTCGCTTGACATTGATCCCGAACGGTCGATAATGAATATAACTCCGAGCGGAGGAACGTAATCTTCCGCAACAACCGGCAACATACTTTGATATACCGTCTTGTTGAGGTCTTCTCTATCGTATAAGTTGGCTATAGGAACTTCTATAGGATTGCCTTCTTCGTCGGTCTTTGTTTCCGTTCCGTTATGTCCGGCTACAGTAAACAATCCACCGCCAAATTCTCCGACGTAAATTTCGAGCATTTGCGCAAAATTTTCGTCCGGCATGTCTCTGTTTGCAATATTGTTAAGTATAACTTGGTCGTACGCTCTTAATTCGTCAACGGTTTTAGGAACTTCGTCAGACATGATCTCAAGTCTTGTTATGTCGTATTCTCCGTTGTCCTTTAAAAGATTTTCTAAAGGAAGTCCTTCATCTTGTACTCTTTCGAGTAAAAGAATTTTGTTGTAAAGGACCAAATTATAATAAGACGAATAAACGTTGTTATTTCCTTCTAAATCCGCACTGTCGAGCTCTACTCTTATCTCGTGTAAACCTTCTTGTGTAAATTGATGATCAAAGGTAACAATTTGAGTCGAAGCGTTTGGTAAGAGAGTCTTCTTTCCGGTTTCCTCTTTTAAAACACCGTTATCGTAAAGTCTAAGAGTTAAACCGTTTTTAATATCTACGTAATTACTTTGTACTGTTACAGCAATAGAACAGTTTACGTCTTTGCCAACGTAATGCTTAGGCAATTCGACGTTGGTAATCATCGCATCTTCTCCAGAATAAGCAGAAGGAACGAAAGCAGTATTGACGGTTATACCTTTATTTGCTATCGTACCGATAACTTTAAGAGCTTCTTCGTCAGTTTCTTTTGCATCTGTTACTAAAACTATAGTTGCAGTAGAAGGATATCTAAATAAATCTTTAGTGTATTCTAAAGCTGCAGCAACGTTAGTTGCACTCGTATCAGGAAGTTCTGCGTCCATATACTTGTCGTAAATACTGTCTACGTCTGCAGTAATCGGCACAGCATAAACCTGATCGTATCCAAAAGTTACGACACCAACGTTGTAGTTGTCGTAACGGCTGTCTTTTAAAACTGTATCGATAAAATCGTTTCTTGCTTCGGCAGATAACTCTTCCGTTTGGGACATATCGACAAGCAAAATTATTTCGTTTTTCTTGTTTGGAATATCATAATCGAATCCCAATCCACTAAGAACGAAAATACTGAGAACCATAACTATCAAGTGTAAAACGATTGACGTTATACGGTTTCTGGTTCTTCTATATCTTTTGGACAATCTAAAATACGGTATAAGCGTAAAGGCAACTGCCGGAATTATGAGCAATAATAGCCAACCTGACCACGGGTAGGCAAAAGTAAATTTAAAATTTTGCATAATACTCCTCCTCCCCTATGCGTTGTCTCTACCCTTTAGCCACCATTCTATAAATAAGAATGCAACTAAAGCAATGGCAAAGTATAATAATAAATCTTTGTAAAATTCTGTAGTTTTATCCTGTTTGAAAGGATTTTTAAGAGCTTCGCCCTTGAGCCAAATATTACTCTCTATCTTAGGTATTTTTACGTAACATTTATCTTCGATAAATTTGTCAAAATCAGTATATTGATCAAACGTATAAGTACCCGGGATTCTTAAAGATAATTGGCTTGGGAATTCCGTTATTTTTTCTTCTCCGGATTCTCCGATAACGGTCAATTCCGTACCTCTACAGTTTATAGTGACGGATTGATCTACGTCGAAAGACGTTCCTGGAAGGGTTGATGGGAAGAAATAATCGAAAATATTCATAATCATAATCGGGAATTCTTCCGTTAAAACTATGTTGGAATAGTGCACGCTAAAAGCCATCAATATTACTTTACTTGCAGGGGTATTAGGTGTTTTTTGAATGTCTTTTACCGCCAACATAGGACGGTTTTCGCAAGACATTAAAACTTGATATCCTGCATCGTTCAACTTACATCCGTAATATTGGGTTATTTCTATATGGTCTGCAGTCATGTATTTGGTGATAGGATGTTCTTCTTCGTCCGTCAACGCAAGAACGTTAGTCGAACTAGAAATATCCCTTATACCCTCAATCGTAAAACCAGCCCCGGTCGGAGGCGTAGTCTCAGGGTTTACCAAAAAGACTATGCCGTCTGTTGGCATTTTAGATGGCATTATATGTTCAAAGATATACCAATCGTGTCCTTCGGTATCCACTTCGTCCGGATGCGACTGAGAATTTACTTCTTTTATCTTTATATCGTATAAAGAAGAATAGTTCTTCTTTAATGTGTAAAGCATACCGTTAAAGAAGTTGTTAGGAGAACCACTCGCATATTGTACTCTTAATACCTCTTTAAGACCACCGTAAAGGCTAAAGTTATTATCCGTCGGGAAAGAGTCTTGTATAGAAATATTGTAATCGTCCGCATCTACGGATTCTTCTAACAATACCTGAATCTTCTTATAAGAGTGTACTTCGTCGCCGCGAGCGATAGGAACTCCGATTTCGTCTTCGGCAAATTTATCCTCTGCAACCCATTCGTCGTAAATATCTCTATTTATAAAAATCAATTTTTTAGCAGTGTCGATTTCGCAATAGAATTGTTCGTTAAATTCTAACGAACCACCGTCTTCCGTGTTATCTGCAGCGTTTACACCATCGATTTCTAAAGTTACGTTTACGTTACAAGCCGCACCGTAACTTCCTATTTCTACCTCGAAATGATAGAAACCACTGTTTGACAATATAGCTTCTACCCCTAAAATACCGACGTTCCATTCGCCTTTTTCTGCAACGTTAACAACGTGAAGACCTTCCGCCTCCACTTCTTGTTGGTTTGCATAAGTATTATCGGTGTACAAATAAATTTGAACGTCCGGATTTCTGTCTACTATATCAACGCAATACGAAAGAGCTTCTTCTACGTTACCCTCTCCGTAAGAACAAGTGGTAAAACCGTCGAGAAGATCTTCCATTGCCATTAATAAATCGTCTGCTCTTTCTGCCGAAACACCCGTACCAAAAAGATAATATGGTTGAGAATCCGCAACTATAACGGTAACGACTCCTCCTTGAGACCACGTCTTTTCTGCTTGTTCTATTGCTTTGTCTACGGCTCTTTCGAAACGAATTTCTTCGCCGTTGCTTGCCCTCATACTAGCAGAAGAATCAACGATTAAAACAACCTCTACTTCTTCTACTTGTGCTTTTAAAATTTGATTTGGACGAGCAAGTATCAACGCGCAACTTACAAGAATAAGAATTTGACAGATTATAAGTAAAATATTCCTAAGCTTACTGATAGGAATTTTCTTTTTTCTGTAATTTAAACTCAACTTCCATACGAAAGTGGAAGATATGAATTTTTGTTGGAAGTTAGGCTTAATTATATAAATAAGAATAAGGACTAATACGCTTATTAAACCCAACAATCCTAAAGGTGCTAATAATGTCATGACATAATACCTACTTTTAACAATTCTCCAAATAAAACTTTCTCGATAGGTTTATCTGACCTAACCGAAATATAATCTACGTTACGTTTAGAACAGAAAGTTTTAATATCTTGCTTAAAATCTCTTAACGCTTCTTCGTATGCTTTGAGCATAGCGCGGTTAATTTTTATCTTCATGTTTTTAGTATCGGACATATCGACGGATTCTGAGTCGATAAGGTTGATACGTCCGTCGTATTGAGGATCTTCTTCGTCCGGAGACATAATTTGAATTAAAAGAACCTGTCTACGCTTATAACACAAATAATCAACGGCTTTTTTCCAATTACTTTCTGTAAAGAAGTCAGAAATTATAACGGTAAGACCGTCGTTGTTTCCAAGGTTG
>JAZNFL010000057.1:0-16680 GCA_045589135.1 Christensenellaceae bacterium | reverse complement strand
ATAAAAACCAAATCTTATGGGGGTATTTAAAAAAAATTATATCCTTTTATATTTTTTTATAATTTTAAACTAAAAAATACCCCTGCAACTTTATAATAGTATTCCCCCAAAACAAACCTACAACTGCACTTCAACAACCGTTTCTTAAAAAAGCGTTTACTTTACTGCAAACGATTTTTTATTTATTAAAAAACAACGGTAAACACAAAAAACGCAAAGCCTATACAAAAACCACAGCCGTCGCAAAAAACGCAAAACCCATACAAAAACTACAGCCGTCGCAAAAACTGCGACGGCTGTTTAAAAAAATGGTAATTTATTCTTTTAAATGCCATACTTTAACGAAAAGTTATTTAAAATTTATTTTCTTTTTCTTCTTATACAAGTTACACCGACTAAAGCGCCTAAAGCGAGATAAGTAAGACCGATTGCAGAAGCAGAAGAATTACATCCATCGCCTTTGGATTGGCCCGGCACTTCTACTTGTTCGATTACTTTTTCCGGTTGTAAAGCTTTAATTGCCAAAACCAAATTCTCTTTTGCCGTCACAACGTTTTTGCCTGTATTTACGGCTGTATTAGCCTGTGCAATAGCAGTTTGTAAAGCGTCGTAACTATCTTTAGTGTATCCCTTAGAAGTAATTTCTTCGGCAACGGATATAACGATAGAAAGCGCATACTTGTTGAGATCTACGCCTTCGGATTGGTCCACGAAGACTAAGCCGTCTATAGCGTTTTTAAGAGCTGTAACGCAAGCATTTACTTCCGTTTGTTTAGCTTTGTCAGAAAGTGCTTCTGCAGCCGAAATAGCAACGCTTAAACGATTATACGTTGCTTCCGTATATCCAACAGGACTAAACTTTTTAGCCCAGTAAAGAAGTTCGTTGAGTTCCGTCTTATCTCCGGGGGCTTCCATGTAATCGTCGCTTATAAGAACGAAATTATCAAATACCGACTTAACCCTTTGAGAACGCAAACCTACGTTGCCGTAAGAACCTTCTTCTACTTCGTAAGACAATACGTAATCTTTAGAATCGTCGACGAAAACGAATATCGTGTTGCTCTTTACTACGACTTTAAGAGAAACTTTGCCATCTTTTAAAGTGTGTTCTCCGCCATCTGCAACGCTACCCAAATATCCCTTTGTGCTGGAGAATTTAAACAATCTTATAGTATATACGTCGCTGTTTGCCTTTGCTTCTACTTGAACGTTATACGCATCGATCATATCGGTTGCATCTAAAGGATTACTTGCCATAAGATACAAACCTGCGTCGAGATTTAATCCCGGAACGGTAAATATATCTACACTAACTTGATAAACGTCGAGTTTACCTAAATTGTTGAGCATAATCTTGTACTCTGTTGCAGAATCGGTTACGAGTTGACCGTTTTGTACGGCAACTTTATTACTACTTGGAGCATAAACTCTAAAATCGTCTGCGTTTTCGTCAAAATTAAACTCGTGAGTTTCTCCGTCTACTTCGTAAACGTTTTTATCCGTATCGACGGTAATATTTGCATCGTCGATATAGACCACGCCGTCTTGTGCCGTTTGCATTACGCCCACTTGGATTTCCATACCTAAGTCGAGCATAAATTCTACAGAAACGTCTACAAATTCTTGACTTACACTATTTATTTCTTTAGTTGCTATTATTTCTTCGGTCAAAGTGTTTCTTACGAATAACGTCGCCGTGCCTTTTGTAAGTTTTATCTTACAATTAAACTTATACGCACCAAACGAACGGTAAAGCCCTTGGTAAAGTTCTCCTTTACCCTTTACGAATCCCACGTAGTTATCAACTGTAAGGGTTGCTCCCGTAGTAGAAACCGTCGCTTGTCTTGTTCCGTTCTTTTCCGTGCCGACGTTTCCTTCTCCCGACCAGAAAGCAAGTCCCGTCGTCCAGTCCGCCTCGCTTTCGTAACGCAAGTTTTTATCGAAACTTCCGTTTACAAATTGATTAGAAGAACGTATTCCACAGTCAGAAATAATGTTCGTTACAGGGACTATTTCCGGTGGAGCTCCGTCCCAAGTTGCAAATATAGTAGGAGAATTATAGATATTGTCGAGTATTACTACGTTTTTAATAGGAGAATAGTCGTCAGCTTCGCATTGGTCGTACGTGCTAAAATTGCTCGATCCGTAGAAAGGATTATCCGTCCAAGCGCCTACTGCCGTACTCGTTCCGCCAAGGACGTTATCTTTGATGACTATATTGTATATCTCTGCCATTTCTTCGTTAGGAGTTGCAGAACCCCAAGGAATAAACGTTATACCATGACCACCAAATAAGTTGTTGTAGTAAATTTCTATATCGTGTGCGCCAACCCTGCCATTGACACCGCCGTTTTCCTGCCAAGTATAAGGAACTACCGTCTTATCGAGTCTTGGATCGTAATAAACAGAACCTAATACCAAAGCGTCGTCGTTAGAATACAAACTACAACGAACAACCACTGCGTTATAAGATCCTAGAGAGAAGTTTACGCCGTCACCGTTTATACAAGTGATTTCCGTCATGTTGATATTTCCAAAATAAATATTAGAAGATCTGGTGTTTGGCATATGCCATATAGAAGAGCGCTTAATAGTTATGTTTTTAACTTCTATATGATCGCTGTTAAACGATGCAAACGGATGGATATGAATAACACTGCCTGCGCCACATTGTAAGGTAATATCTCCGTCCCAACCGTATCTGTTTCCGTCAAGACACTCCGAACCGGGATCTGCCATACGAACCTCTCCGCCACCCGTAACTTTGACGTTTTTAACCGAACCCATATAGATAAAAGGTTTGTTCCAACAAGCGGCTGCGTGCGCCCAAGGAGCTCCGGGGATATTTACGTCGTGAGTGTTGACAGGTTGGTATTCGCCGTAGTCGTATTCTTCGAATCTCTGAGATTGCCATAAGATAGCGCCCTTTTCTATGCGAAGTTCTACGTTGTCCTTCATCGAAATAGTAGTAGCTATATATCTTCTACCGTATACGTCAGAGGTATCTCCAGGCAATACTACCGTGCCACCGCCTTGCGCGCTAACGTAATCTACTGCTTTTTGTATTGCCTTTGTGTCGTCCGTAAAGGCGTCGCCCTTTGCCCCAAACTGCTCGTCCGTTGCGTTTACAACGAGATTGTTGAGTTCGAAAGAATAAGGGTTTTCCGAGAAATCTTCCCAGTTTTCGATTTGGAAGGCATCGCCTAACTTAGCACCGTAAATATAATTGTTTCCACTGCTGACAGACGCCAAAAACCAACTTGACAAATGAGTCATGTTTCCGTTGTGATAAAGAGGGAAAGTAACAGTAAAGTTAGTTCCACTCGCCTTAGCCGTGGCAACCAACTTGTTGTTTTGCCATTCGAGAAGCTCGTTATAGTTAGTAATTTCCGTCATTATAACGCTTACGTTTTGATCTGCGTATTTTTCTAAAAGTTTACCGGAAACGGTTACCGTTCCTTCTTGTTTATTGGCAATTGCCGTCATTTCGGTTGCTGCTTTTTCGTAAATAGGATCTTCTCTTTCGAAGGTTATAGCGTCAACGTATACGTTACCGCTTTCAGCCCCCTCGAAGCTAATCTTAAATCCGTAGAGATAATGGTTGCAACCCATAAGGGCGTCTGCAGTCTTCCAATGGTTACAATTTATTACGTCGGATAAGTTAAAGAAGTAAGTCTTATAACCGCTGTTTGGCTCTATATCGAAAGTTTTAGTTCTTATAGAGTCGTATTCTTTATTGTCTGCAGTTACGAAAGAAAGCGTTAAAGAATCCGCATTACTGTCGTTTTTAAGACGTACGCATATCGTATTTTTGACGTAAAGCTTTGCACTGTATTTATGCCCTTGCGAAACGCTTATCTCCGGAGAAATTAAAGTTGCTCCGTCTTGCTTTATAGTTGCAACCAACTGTCCATCTTGATATCCGAGAGCTAATCCGTCCCCATCGAAAGAGTATACGCCGAGAGCAGAAGAAAATTCCATATCGAGATATCCCGCTTCGGAATAATCCGGGGCTTCTTTAAACACTTTAAGGTTTTTAACCGAAGGCTTAGCATTCCACGTACTGATAGACGCAGTAGCCTTAGACATATCTTCCCCTTTAGTATCAAAATAAGAGATAACCTTTTCTCCGTTTAAATACATTACGAGATAGCTTTCGTCAAAGACCACTTTTAAGTTTACCCATTCGTTTAAAGGTTTTACGGTTATAGATTTTCTGCCGAGTTCTACACCTTCTACAGAATCTTTAGGAAAGTAACGGAGTCTTACGTATTTAAAAGATGCAGGATTGTACTCGAAGAAGAAACTGTTTTCTCCAACCAATATACTTGCACCGACGTTTGCGTCGAAAGTAGCGGTCAATCCGTTTACTCTAAAATCAAAAGAAAACGCATTGTATTCTCCGTCGTTTATTTCGCTTCTATTTAAAGTTGCATATCCACCGTTATGGGTATAGACGGCTTCTCCGTTTTCTTCCGTTTCTGTCCAAGCGGAAGAAATAATCCATTCCGGGCCTTTAGGGAGTTCTACCATAGAAGTATTTATATTTTTTACTTGAGCGTTAATACCCCAACACCAAATTTGGAATTTGGCAGTATCGTAGCTTTCAGTCGTAATGGTAGGTATCTCTAACACCCTAACGTCTCCGACGTAAACGTACATACAAGAAGAACTAAAAACCAAAGCCATTTTTTGATATGCGTTTAAAGTATACGGACAAACGTTGTGCGCCGTGCCAGCAATTTCCGCATTGCTTTTGTTATTATAGCCACCTATGCTACCAAATTCTGGATAATACGATATTCTATACTCGTTTGATCCTGTCGTTACTATAAAAGCGACGTTACTTGTTTCTTCTCCTTTTTGAGTAAAAGCAACTTCCATTTGTATCTTGTTAAAATCGTTAGTCCCATTGTAATCTATCATTGATCCGTTAGGGTTAGATTTAAAAACGGTAGTTCCTTCTTCTGTCGTAGACGTCCACTGAGTAGACGTCCAGCTTCCTGCTGCCATAACTGTATTTGTCTCTAAAAATGCGTAAACGCAAAGCGTCATAACGACCGCAAGACAAACGGCAAACAAATTTCTTAACTTCATTGTCGTCCTCCTTTAAAAAACACGAACTCGTCTTTTCTTATTTATATTATAACACCGTTTCAAATAAAAGTATATGGAATTTTTCCCACTACTTATGGAAAATGGTACAATCTTAACGTAAAAAACCACCGTGCACGACACCACCCAATAAAATATCGAAAACGAAAAAAGAAGGGTTTAGAAAACCCAAACCCTTCTTTGTTTTAAATATAATTTGTAAAAAAACCAAATATTATTCTTCGTAAGTATTGTTGTCAATACCAGTAAGAGGTCCTACGTTGTTTCCTTCTGCGTTAATTTGACCGCTATTTGAACAATCGTCGAAGTTGATTATAGAGCCGGCACCTACGTATCCTGCAAGTCCACCTACACGGTTACAACCGGTAATATCGCCTTCGTTATCGCATTCGTCCATCGTAGAAGCATTTGTAAGAGCACCTACGATACCGCCGTGTTCGGTAGTTTTGTCGGTTACTTCGTTTAAAGTTCCTACGTCGCCGTAGTTATCGCAGTTGGTAAGGTAGGTTTTGTTAGTCATACCTGCAATACCGCCACCGTAAGTATCTGCCTTTACTTGTCCGTTGTTAGTACAGTTGGTAAGAGCCGTTCCTCCGCTACCTGCACCTAAAATTCCACCCGCTCTCGTCTTTGCTTCGACAAGTCCGTTATTTACTGAACCGGAAGTCGTTCCGCTTCTTTGTTGTCCAACGATACCGCCTGCAGTGGAGGTCGTAGCGTAAACGTGTCCAAAGTTAGTACAATCGGTAATTTTTTGAGTAGTATCGCCTGCAATACCGCCCGCATAATAAACGCCTTCGATATATCCGTAGTTTGTACAACTTGTAATGTTTGCATTTGTTCCGTAAGAAGTACCTGCTATACCGCCAACGCCGTATTTATCTTTAGTTTCGCCTCTGCCTGTAACGGTTCCGTAGTTAGTACAGTTTTTAACCGTTCCGGCGGTATTGATACCAACTATTCCACCCGTTGCGTCGTAACCGTTAATCGTTCCGTAGTTGGTACAATTTTCTACGGTAGAAGCGTTATTACCAACTATTCCACCGATAGCGTAACAAGTAGTAACGTCTGCGTTGATCGTTCCGTAATTGGTACAATTTTTTACAGTGGAAGATTTAGTACTGCTACCACTAATACCACCTACTCTGTAAGTAGAAGTTGCAGTAAGGGTTACGTTTCCGTAATAAGCACAGTTGTCGATTGCAACGCTTGTTTCTATCGTTCCGGTAATACCACCGATTAAACCGTCTTTATGCGCACAAGTGATATCGACGTAACTTACTACGTTGGTAATTTTACAAGTAGCTTGTTGTGCGTAATAAGTTAAACCACCCGCTCTGTTTTTAACGTTTAAGTTACCTTCTAAAACGAGATTGCTTACAGCACCTTTAAGAGCGCCGAAAAGTCCTATAGCATACTTGGTGTTATCCGTCCAAGTTAAACCGCCGATAGTGTATCCGTTTCCGTCTAAGTTACCTAAGAAGTAATTGTACTTAGTAGTTGCTCCGCCGTTATAACAGATAGGTTGGAAAACTCCTGCACTTAAATCTATACTCGTGGTGAGTTCGTAATAAGTTTCGAGAGTAGAATAACTTGCATTTGCCGCTCCGGTAGAAACAGATACGGCAGAGAGATATGCAAGGTCTGTTGCAGATTGAATAAGATACGGATCTTCTTGAGTTCCTGTACCGCTCAATTGATAATTTGCAGTATCGGGATAAGTTCCGTCCCAAACGGAAGCTTTGGTATAAGTTACCGTGTAATTTGCGTCTTCGGTTACGCTTCCTACAAAATAATATTTGTCAGGAAGATATCCGCTTAAAGCAGGAGTTACAGTTTGTTCTTCTCCGTAAGTAGAACCGTAATCAAGAGTTATCTTTTTAGCTTTAGGAGCCTCAACTTCTCCACCGGTTACGACGTAGGTAATATTTACGTCGTATTTATTTAACGTCTCTATATAATAAAGAACGTAAGTTGCTTTACCAATTACTACAGGAAGGTCGTCGTAACCGTAAATGGTTTCTCCGTCAAACCAACCGATAGAATAAGTGTATTGCTTAGTTGCAGGAGGAACAGGGAGTTCTTCGCCTTCGTAGTGTACGGCGTTGCCGTAAGTTAATTCCACACTGTAGAGTTCGCGATCTTCTTGGTCAACGAAGGATATAGTGTAAACGTTTCTGGTTGCCTTAAATACTGCGTAATAAGTTGCTTTATCGGTAACTGCAGGAAGAGTTATAACTTCTCCGTTTTCAGTCAAAGCCCAACCTAAAAATTCGTATTCGTATTCGGTAGTGTTTTCTTTAAAAGGAGTTCCATCGAATTCCGGAACTTGACCGTATTTTACGTCTTCTTTAGTTTCTTTGCCATCAACGATCCAAGTTATTTCGTATTCGTTTACGGTAGTAAAAAGATTGAGGTTATAAGTAGCTTCTCCTGTTATAGCAGGAAGGTTTTCTTCGAAGCCGTAAGTTGCTCCTTCGTAAATCCAACCAATGTACTTGTAAGAATATTGAGCATCGTTTTCTTTTTGAGGAAGTTGTCCTTCGAACTTTGCAGAGCTTCCGTATTCTACGTTTTGAGTAAATAAAACGTTGTCTTGTTCGTCGGTAAATACTACCATATAAGATTTTACGTTTTCTTTAAAGATTGCGTAATAGGTTTGTTCTCCATTAACTACGAGTTGTTCTTCCGTTAAAACTTCTCCGTTTTCCGTTAAAGCCCAACCTAAAAATTCGTAAGAGTATTGAGCGTTGCCCTCTTTTTGTGGTTGTCCATCGAATACTACGTTTTCTCCGTACTGTAAGGTCTTAGAAGTTTCTTCTCCTTCTACGTTCCACGTTACTTGATACGAATTAAGATTGTTTTGGAATTGTGCTTGATAAGTAACGGCTTTGGTAACTGCAGGGAGTTCTTCTCCGCCGTAAACGTTTTCTCCATCAGACCAACCGTTAAATACGTAAGTATATTGTACGTCTGCAGTCTTGGTAGGAGCTTCTCCTCCGTAAACGGGAACTTCTCCGTAGTTTACTTGAGAAGTCTGTAAAGTTTCTTCTCCGTTAACAAAAGTTACTTCGTACTTGTTTTTAATTTTGTTATAGGTTGCGGTAAACGTTTGTTTTCCGGTAGCCGTAGGAAGTTGAGCAAGAACGGTTCCGTCCTCTAAAGCCCAACCTAAAAACTCGTACGTGTACTCTGCGTCTGCTTGTCTTTCGGGGGTTTCGCCCGTATAGACGATTTCTTGTCCGTAAGCCACGGAAACGGTAAGTATCTCTGTTCCGTCGTAGTTGCAGAAAGTAATATCGTAAGAATTATTTACAGAACATCCGACTAAAGATATTGCCATTGTAATTGCTAAAATTACAACCGTGACAATTGATAAAAGCTTTCTTTTCATAATTTCCTCCTGTTTTTTTGTTATTATATTTACCTCGTTACGGAAAGAAAAAATAATACATATCGCAAGTTTTATCGTTTAAAAACCGAAAAAACCGACGTAAATTATTAAAATCTTCTCTCCAATAACGAACTATTATAACCTCTTATAAAAGCATTCCTTTGCTTTCGTTGCCGGAAGCCGTAGAAGTATCGGTAAGTTGACCGCATATTTGTCCTACGGTAGAACCACCCAATACAGCTCCGTAATTGACGCAACTTAAAACCGATCCGTAGCCCCAATTACTACCTGCAATTCCGCCTACGTACGTGCCTTTTTCTGCAAGTACGGAAGCGTAGTTTTGACATCCTTGTATAATACTGCCGTTACAAGCGCCTATTACGCCACCGGTGTAATTGCCGTTGGTACTTACTTGTCCGTAGTTTACACATTCTTCTACGAAAGGTTTTACGTAACTACTGCCGACCGTAGCCTTTACAGAATACCCTATAACGCCACCTACGTGGACGTTGCCGGTAGACGTCGTCGTTACCGAACCGAAGTTATCGCAGTTTTTAACTCTATTTACAACTTCTAAAGCGGTATTTGTGCCCATATAACCTACAACACCGCCGACAGACGTGCTTTTACTAAAGACGTCGCCTTTGTTTACGCAGTCGTAAGTAGAACCTAAAGTTCTTGCTACGACACCCGCACTATACGTAGACGTTGCGGATATTCCGCCCAAATTATCGCATTTGCTTACGTCGCAATTAGTATAACCTACTATTCCGCCCACGTAACCCGAACCTTTAATAAATCCGTAATTTTGGCTTAAACTTACGTTACTGCCGTTTACGTATGCAATTATTCCTGCAGTATAATTTGCACCGCTTATAGGAGCGTAATTGTAAAGATTAGAATAATCTTCCGAAGCCCCGTCCGCATATCCTATTATACCTGCCGTATAAGACTTAGTAGAATATACGTAAGCGTAGTTGTAACAATTTGTAATTTTTGCAGAAGCTTCTTTTTTGCCGACTATTCCGCCAACAGAACCCGTTCCACTTACCACGTAAACTTTTCCTTTGTTAAGACAGTTTTCTAAGTTGCCCGTAGTGCAACCGGCAATTCCACCAAATCTATATGCGGAAGAATTTCCGTCGTCTTTTATCTCTGCATAATTTACGCAGTCTTTTATATTACCCGCATTGTAACCTACTATTCCTCCTACGTTTCCAAAACCTGTAACGGTTCCGTAAGAAGAACAATTTATTACGTTGCCACCTTTATTATATCCTACCACCAAAGCGGTATATTTTGCAACAGATTTTACGTTTCCGCTGACGGAAAGATTTTTTACCATTCCGGTAATCGTAGAAAAAAGTGCGTGTCCGGAATTTTGATCGCTGTTAGCAAACTCGTTTTTGTATTCTAAATTATAAACTATATGACCGCTTCCGTCAAATACCCCTGCAAAAGCATTAGAATAAGAGCCTATTGCGTCAAAATCCAAACCTCTTAAATTTACGTCCGTAGTAAGCTTAAAATATTTACCCGAATAATCTACGCCTAAATCTACGTCTTTAGCTAACTGAGCTAATTGATTTGCATTACTTATAATATAAGGGGATTCTTCCGTTCCTTTGCCTAAAAGCGTTGGAGAAGAATATTCGCCGTACCAATCGGAAAACTCTAAATATTCTACGTTTATAACTTCGTCTTTTGTAATACTGCCCGAAACGTAAGGTTTGGATGCAGAATATCCTTCTACTTCCGGAGAAGAAATAACGTAATCGTCGCCATAAGTAAAGTTTTGACTATTCGATTGAATTATTTGTCCATTTAACAGGTAATTTACAGTCAACTTATAAGTTCTTAAAGTCTTGGTAAATACGGCTTCGAAAACCATATCTTGATACGCTTTTGGTAAAACGTCGTATTTTTCTCCGTATCTTGACCAACAATCAAAAGAATAAACGTATTTTTCGTCTTGAAGTTTTTGCACCGGCGAACCATTAAATACAGGGGTTTGTCCGTATACCGTTTGGGTTTGCCATACGGTTACACCGTCGCTCTTAAACTCAACGTTAAACGTTTTATATATCGTTTGGAAGACCGCAACGTATTCTGCGTCTTGGGTTGCAATCGGCAACTTATCGGGAGTGTAAACTTCCACGCCGTCCGACCAACCGGTAAACTCGTAATAACAATCTAATCTTTCTTTTCTATACGGAGTTCCGAAAAACTTAGGTATAGAATTTTCTTTTACGGTTTCCGTAATGCTGTCTTCGTCAACGATAAAAGTTATCTCGTAAAAACCTTCGGGGGCGCCTTCTTTTAAGGTAAGCGTAGCCACGTAAGTCGTGTTTGTCGTAACCTTGCCAAAAGGTTTATTCCATTGGCTTATTACGTAATAACTTCCGTCTATTTCGAACTCCGTATCTCCATCCCACGAAGGAATTTGACCGTATTCGTAATCTTTTTTGTAAAGATTGCCACCGATATCGAAAGTTACTTGATATTTTTTTGCACTTTCGGTATAGCTTGCCGTAAATATCGTATTTTTGTTTACTGCCGGCAAAGACGGATAAACCGTGCCGTTGTATTCCCAACCGCAAAATACGTATTCTGTAGAAGCCGTGCTTTCTCTAACGGGGGTTTGTCCCGTATAAGAAGGAACTTTACCCGCTTTTACGGATGTTATCGCAAGAACCGTTCCGTCGTAGTTTACAAAGTTTACCGAGACGTTTTCTTGCTTAGGGGGAGTTTTTTCTCCGCATCCTGCAAAAACACAAGTTACAGAAAGGAGTGTCAATACGGCGATAATTAAAATTTTAAAAAACTTCTTCGTCATATCACATAACCTCCTCTCTTACTTTATTTAAATCGGTTTCTATTCTAATATCTTTAACAGTCATGCCGATATTAAACGAGAACAAACCAAGCGTTATATCGTCGTTTTTAAACTTTTCGGCAGAAGAAGTTATTACCAATTTGTCATTTACGTAAAAATACACCGCTTGATCGAGTTTTACGATTTTAAGCTTAGCGTACGTTTGAGAAGAATAAACCAAATCTGCTACGGTTTCTTCTACGCTTCCACTCCAATCAAAACCGGTATAAGGCTTTTCTACCATTCCTACTATCTTTTCGGTAAGGTCTACGGCAGAAACGTAATAATATCTTATATGGCTACCGTTGGATAAAGTCATACCAAATTTCGGATACGGATCTCCGTTGTAAATAGCAGAAGCCGTTATAGACGTCTCGAAAACAAAGTCCGAATACTCTCCGCCTTTATAATATATATTAGACGTACCTCCGTCGTTTAAGCGTACCGTTCCGTCAGTTTCCGTCCAACTTCCCAAAGCAAAGAACTTATCCGTCGAGCCCCAATCGCCCGTCCAATTATCCTTATACTCGTTTTTGGCAACTAATATTTCTTTAGCAAGAAGCAAATTGCCTTCTTCGGATAAAGACTTTTCTGACGAATAATAAGAGGTGTTTATTTTTTGACCATCAAAAGCGTATTGACAAACGTCGATATATTCTACGTTTTCTAACGTCTTTGCGAACTCTTTAACCATACCGTTATACGCAATTACCGCCAAAGGATCTTTGGATACGATAGAAGGGACGGAAGAAACCAAAGAGAGTTTTGCTTCCGTTTTACTTTGGAAAACTCTGATAAATTCTTTTAAATCTACAAAAGTTTGCAATACGGTGTTTTCTTCGAGGTCGTTTACTCCGCACGCAAAGAAAACTTCTTCCGGATCATATTTAAGTATATCTTCTATGTTTTTTGTCCAATAGGATAATTTAGAACCCTTTACCGTATAAGTATACGAGCCGTTAAAAGAGTTTAATAAGTAAGTTCCTCCGACCGAAGATAAAAGCTCGTCGCCGGTATAAAGGTATTGCGCTTTGCCTACGTTAGAAACAAAACTTCCGTCCTTTTCTATAATAAGATGCGTTGCAGGACTGTTCCATTTACATTGCATTCCACTATAAGAAACCCAGGTTGTAAAATGGTCGTTAGTAGTGTTTCTCATAGCAGGACAAATAACAATATTGCCGTATCCCGTATTATAAGTTAATCCTAAAGATTCGTAAGGGATAGCAACAGTCGTTTTATATCCCAAAAATCCGTGTGTAAACACTTTGCAAGGCTCTACGTTGACGTATATATCTTCGTCGTATATCGTCTTAAAACTTTTATCGTAGCGTTGCCAAAAATAATCGCCCTCGGCGTTTACCAACATCTTATAAGTAGTGTTGTTGAAAGAAGAATTAGTCGTTTTGTTTCCTATAATAAACTCGACATTATCCATCATTCCAACCGAATTATAACCTTTTTTACCCGTAAAGATTAAATTGTCTTCCGTTACGATTTGAATGGTTACTCCGTATTGAGAGTATTCGGCAAACCAATACGACGTTGCCTTTTGATAAGCAGCCGTTGCAGAAAGTTTTACGTTGGTATAAGAATAAACTTCTTTAAATACTCCTTCTACTACTACGTCTTCGTCGGGCATGTTAAAACTATTGCCTAAAACCCTTTGACCGTTTATCGTATAATAATCTATTTGTCTATTATAAACCGAATACGCATTTAAGGTTACGACTTGACCTTTTAAAGCAGAAGAAAGAGAAGCAACGACGACACCGTCTTGATTGTTTTCTATAATAACGTCGTGTGCTTCGGCATCTTGCGAATAATAAGAAACGTTAAGCACGACGTCGCTTTCCGGCATTATAAACTCGTTTCCTTCAATGGCTTTTCCGTTTACGTAAACGACGTATTTGCCAACACCGTTTGTCTTAAACACGTTAAGTTTGACACAATCTCCCGCATTTGCTCTGCCTTTGGTAAACACAGTTCCGTAATCGCTTTGTTCGACTGTTATGGCGTACTCTCCTTTAGAGTTATCGCAACCTGTTAAAGCAAAACAACCAAGAGATAAAACTAACGAAAACAACAATATTATAATACTTTTAGTCTTCATTTTTAGCCTCCTTGCGCTTTGCCACAAACAAAGCAATCGCACCTAAAACCGCCATAACGCATACGACGATTAACGTCGCCTTATACTCGTTATTATTAGAAACGTCTAAACTACTGCTTTTAAACAAATTAGTGCGTTCTGCCATTGCAGTCAACGTCTGTTCTCTCGTTTCGACAGTAGCATTAGAAACTTCGGCGTATTTATCGCTCAATATATCGGTATGACCTTTAAAGCTATATACGAACTGATTTTGGAAATCGTAAAGTTTATCTTGTACCGTACTGTAATAATTAAAGTATAATACTTGATTTTTTTCGTCAAAAGTTAAAAGTGCAACCAACGATTCTTCTCCGCAGTTCATTAAAAGACCTTGACCGTTTACAAGGAAGTGAGAAACGACGTTGCCGTTATCTCCTACCATTTGATTAATTTGTATATCGTCGCTTATTACGTGTCCGCAGAAAGTCATAAAGACGTTGGGGTATTTTTTAAGCCATTTATCCCACATTTCTTGTGGACTGTTTACGTCTACGTAATTAGAAAATCCATACGCTTGTGCTGCCGAGCCGGTAGTTGGATTAGTCATCATTCCGTCGCCTTCTAATATGTTGTGCGTACAAACTATCAATCGACGGTCGGGGTATCTTTCGGTAACTTCGCAACACCACTCTAAAACGTCGTCCGAAGGACCGAAGTCTAAACCAAATATTATATACTTAACTCCGCCAAACTCCATAAGATAATATGCGTTTACAACGCTATTTGAAGAATACGAACCACCCCATTCTTGCCACTTGCTTATTTCGTCTATCTTTAAATATTTGTTAAAATAAGTAAGGTTTTGATTTGTCTTACATTCGTCGTCGTAATCGTGGTTTCCCGGAACGAAAACGTAAGGCATAACGCCGTTTAATTTGCTAAATTCTTTTCTTATAGTAGAATACTGTTGATCGAAAGTTTTAACTCCGCTATGAACGCCGTTAGTTAAATCGCCAACCGTCAAAGTTGCCCCTATTTTTTTACTGTTTGCGTTTGCAACCAAATAATCCGTTAAAGTTCCGACCATTGCAGGATAACCTTGCGTAATACATTGGATATCCGGAACAACCGCCAAGGTGTAATCTTTGGTATCGAACGTTTTATCTTCGTAAAAATAATCGTTACTGCTTAAATATGCATCGTTGCCGTATATAGAAGTATCGTAAGCCACGACTGTAGACGGATTTATTATTGCGTTAAAAATAAGATTATCTCTGTTTTTACCGCTTATGGTATCTCCGTTTATGCTATCTCTCTTTATCTCTGCCGCTGTCAAAACGTCAGAATATAAAGTTACTTGGCGCACGCTACCGTTAAACGGCCTTTTTACCTGTTGTCTGGAATAAAAATCCCCGCCTATTGCGTGTTTTTGATAGAACTTTTCTATATCTTGACCTACACCGCAAAACACTTCGTCTTTGAGTTCTCCATTTAAATATAAGGCAAACGACTGAGTGTTTTTGTTTCTTACAACTGCAACGTGTTCCCAATTTCCGGTGCGTAAATCTACGCCTTTAAAGACTACGTATTTTTCGAAGCTGTTCCACTCGACGCACATATTGCCGTCTGCATTTACAGAATACCCAACGAAAGGAGAAGAAGACACGCTTTCGTTAGAAAACAAGTTACCTATCTCTCCGCTTACGTTTTTGTCTATTTTTATTTCTGCTTCGAACGTATTAGGGTTGTGCATTAAAGGTTGTGATAAATTATATTTATAAATACCGCTTGTAAAATCCACGCCAACCGTTTTCGTTTGAGCGTCTACGCTTAACGATAAAGAAGGAAAAATTGCTAACGTTATCGCAAAAACTATCATCAATGCTAAAAATTTAGATATTCTTTTCGTTTTAGCCATTATTCTTCCTCCTTTTTATAATAAATGCGCCTAAAGCAACGACTCCGGCAAAAGCCACACCGCCACCAACGCCTAAAGCGACGTTTACCGTTTGGCTATCTTCTTGAGGTTTAAGGGTTAAACCGTTTATAGCCGTCACGAGTTCTGCTCTAACACCATCCACTTCTTCTTGAGAATTCTCTTCCGTTATATTTAAAGCTTTAACGTAAGCGTTTTCGAACTTAATCCAAGTTGCATCGGTATAGAGTTTTTTGCCACCACTTGCGTACACTTCTTCTGCGTCGCCTATAGCTTTTACGAGTTTAGTAACGTTTGACTTTTTAACTCCGTTTTTAATCAAATCGTCAATTTCTAAAATAATTTGGTCTAATTTTTGTTGACAAACGAACTGAGTCGTTTGTTCTGCCTTATATAATACTTTGTTAATTTGTTTTACCGTCTTAGCAGTATAAGTATCTTTGGCTTCGGCAAAAGTTTCTTTTAATGCGCTATACTCTTGAATAAATTCAGAGTAATTGCCCGCCACTGCGTTTACAGAAGAAACTTCTCCGATAAATATATCGTCAAATACGAGTGCGCTACTGCTTGTGTTTAAAACGTCTAACGAATACAACTTAGTTTGTGCAAGACGTATAAAGTAAAGGTTGCACTTCCATGCTTCTCCTTGCTTCTTCCAAGCCACTTCTAACAAGCCGTCTAAAAGAGATTCGCTCTGTCCTACGGTCAAAGATAATCTATCTCCGTTTCTTCCGCCGAACATCAAATCGAACTCTCCTTCTCCATAAACGTCGAAGGTAACGTTATATACGTTATTTACAGGCGTCCAGTTGAGTTTTAAAGAAACCGTCTGATCTTTTTCTATTTTATATCCGTAATTTGTTCCGCTTAAATAAACTTTACTTCCTTTTTGTCCGACGGTAAGATTTGTAAATACGTCCCCGCTTAAAGCGTCCGTACCGTCAGAAACCGTAGGCACCATACCCTCAAACGATCCGTTTAAGTATGCGTAATTGGTGTTAGAACCTTCTGCACAAACGGTCAAATTATCCATATCCATAAATACGCCGTTGTTAAAAGAAGCCTCTCCATAACCATAATAATAAACCGCCATATACTTAGTAGAAGTATTGGCTACGCTCAAAAGTATTTCGCACGTGTGCCACGTACTATCATCTTTAGAATTTATAATAAGTTCGTCGTAAGAAACGCTTCCGGAATTACCACTACTAGAACTTCTCGTACTAAAACTTAAAACCTTTTGAGTGCTTTCTATATCTAAAGCCGAT
>JAZNFL010000056.1:0-2094 GCA_045589135.1 Christensenellaceae bacterium | reverse complement strand
TATGAAAAAGTTTTTAATTTGCATTTTTTCTATAGTTTTGATACTGAGTTTGTTTTCTGCTTGCGGGGGAAAACCACCCAAGGCGTCAGAAAGCTTGTCCCCGTCGGAAACTCCTTCTGAAGAACAATCTTCCGGACCTGTTTTTGCTACGTTAGAAATTAAATATACGAATTTTTTAGGTAGTCCTTTGCGCGACACTTATACTACGGAAATAGAAGTTGGGCAATCGTTTGAAGTAACTTCTCCGATTATCGACGACTATGTTACGGAAACTCCAGTCGTAAGTGGCACGATGACTAAAGACGGTTTTTATACTTCCGTAATTTACTTTGCGGAATCTTCTACTTTAGAAATTTCTTACGTGGACACTCAAGGAAACACCATTTTCCCTAAACACACCGACGTTTACGAGTACGGCGAATTTTATTCTGTAGAAAGTCCCTACGTGCCTTTTATGAAGCCTAATCAAGCACGAGTATCCGGATATATGAAATCCAACGTTTCGGCGACGGTCGTTTACGAATTTACGGAATTTCCGGAAGACGGGGTTTTAGGTAGCTCCCACGATAAGTTCCCTTCGATAAACTTACAAACAGGGTTTTCGTTAAGTTACGAACTCGTTGGCGTTTCTTCAACTAAACACCAGGTTGCTTCCGGAATTGATTTTTCTATATGCAACGGCAAATTAGACGCCTACGTTAACGGTACGTATTGCGGTTATTACTCTTACGAAACCGCCTCTAACCCCGACGAATACGATTACTCTAACGATAGCGTGGCAAAAAAAGATTCGAGCGTATTTTTAACCGTTTCTTTTAACGTTGACGGCTCTATTAAGATTTACAGCGACGGATACGCAATATTACACTTTAGACCGGAAGAAAAAGATTCTTCTAACAAGTTATCGGTAAAAGACTTTTGCAAAACGGTATTAAATTCCATAAACAAAAACGGAATTACCCTTAAACAAAATAATCTTGACGAAATTATCATTTGCAACGCCGTAAACGATCAAGGTGCTTACAACCTTTATAAAACTGTATATAAAACCTTAATTATAAATTATTTGTACGAAAACGGAACCAAAGCTTTCGGCAGTATAACCTTACAAGGAAAGGTAAATCAATCTTACGATTATCCAACCAAACAACTCCCCGGATATACTCCGTCTTTACAATCGGTAACCGGCGTCTTAAATAAAGACAAAACAATAAACGTAATATATAAAGAACAAGATTTATTATTGATCAATTACAAGTGCGGAGATAAAGTATTAGGATACGACACTAGAAGATCCATAGAAGGCAACGTTTACACCGTACGTCCTGCCCAAATACCTTTTTACGAAACCAAAGACACAACCAAAACGGTCACCGCAAAAAAGGGCTTAAACGTAGTTGATTTTAATTACAATTTATCTTGGAAACCGATAGAAAACTGCAAAGCACAAAGTTTTTCTAATTTGCCGTCTTTAGATCAATCTACGGGCGTTTCGGTAAGTTTTTACGTAAAAAACATAAGCACCGACTGGCAAACGACTATTTTTGGCAAAAACTTTAAAATACACTTAGGTTGCTTTACTTTATACAACAATGGAAATTGGTGGTCGGATTGGTACGAAGGCAAGCACGGACAGGGTAACCAAAACGGCAACAGTTGGAACGCTATAGTTCCGTACGAAAACGAGTATTTTGTAACAATGTCGTTTAATGCAAACGGTTCGATAACTATATACCGCAACGGTCAAAAAGTTTATCTCTTTACAGCAGATACGATAAATACGGATAATAGTTCTGGTGTACAAGTCAAGACCTTGACCTACACGATAATCGACGAATTATCCAAATACGGCTTTACTACAGAAAACACCAACATAAGACATCTTATCGTAGGAAGTGCTGTTTCGGATTCGGACGCTTTAAATTTATATAACGACAACAAATAATTTATAGCGTAATAAAACATATTAAATTTAATAAAAATTTAACCGTCTAAACACCACGTATTACTTTTGGGTATGTTTTAGGCGGTTATTTTTTTTGTAAAATACTTTTTGGTATTGTATATATGCCATAATAATGTTATAATTTATTA
>JAZNFL010000055.1:0-5569 GCA_045589135.1 Christensenellaceae bacterium | reverse complement strand
GCGCACGAAGCAATTCGTCCCATCGATATAAACAGAACGCCCGAAAGTTTAGAAAAACTTTTAGATAAAAAACTCCTTTCTTTATATAAACTTATTTATAATAGATTTATTGCATCGCAAATGAGCGACGCAGTATACGATACCGTCAAAGTAGAAACGGAAGCCAAAGGATACGTTTTTAAAACGAGTGGCAGAACTATGGTATTTAACGGTTTTACCGTCGTTTACGAAGATTATACGGCATCTAAAGAAGACGATGACGCAAGCAGTAGTAAAAATTTGCCCGAACTCAACGTGGGCGATTCTTTAACTCTTAAAAATTTAAAGAAAGAACAAAAGTTTACAAAAGCTCCGTTGCGTTATACTGACGCTTCTATCGTAAAGGCTATGGAAGATAAAGGTATAGGCAGACCGTCGACGTATCACACGATTTTAGACATGCTTTCTAAAAGAAAGTATATAGCAAAAGACGGCAAGTATATCGTTCCTAACGAAATAGCTTACACTATGACGGATATGCTCACCAAATATTTTACGGACATTATGGACGTTTCTTTTACCGCAAATATGGAAGACAGTCTTGACGATATTGCGGACGGTGGCAAGGATTGGAGAAAGATTATAGAAGATTTTTACCTTCCTTTTAACGAAAAACTCATAGAAGCAACTAACGAAGACAACGAACAAACGGATATCAAGTGTGACGAATGCGGAAAGAACATGATAAGAAAACTCGGAAGATTCGGCAAATACCTTGCATGTCCAAATTGTAAAAAAATGAAGTCGGAAAACGAAGAAGTATCCGACGTCGTATGCGAAGATTGTAAAGACGTAAATTACGTATTTAAAAACAGTAAATACGGAAAGTTTTTGGCTTGTCCAAAATGTAAAAAAATTCGTCCTTTAGACCAAAAAAACACCGAGATTAAATGTTCTAAATGTGGAGCAGAAATGGTTGAAAGAACGGGAAGATTCGGAAGATATCTCCTTTGTTCTAATTCTAAATGTAAAGCAACCAAGAGCATTACGGAAAAAGCAGGAGTTTGTCCGGTATGCGGAGCGCCAACACAAAAAATGACGAGCAAAGCAGGTAAACTTTTCTACGGGTGTTCGCAATATCCGGGATGTACTTTCTTTAGTTGGGATATGCCAACGGGAGAAACTTGTCCAACGTGTGGAGCTTATACCATCGTAACAAAAGACGGAAAACAGAAAAAATGTTCTAATAAAGATTGTAACTACAATGAAAAAATTACAAAAAATTAACGTAATAGGCGGGGGACTTGCAGGTAGCGAATGTGCTTTTAGACTTGCCGAACTCGGGTATTCGGTAGTATTATACGATATAAAACCAAATTCTTTTACGCCAGCCCACAGCAATACCAATTACGGGGAGTTAGTTTGCAGTAATTCTTTAAAATCCAACGACGTTTACGGAAACGCTTGCGGACTTTTAAAAGAAGAACTCCGTATTTTAGGTTCTATGGTTATAGAATGTGCAGACGGATGCAAAGTGCCAGCAGGTAACGCCTTGGCGGTAAATAGAGAAGATTTTGCTCATAAAATAACCCAAAAGATAAAAAATCATCCCAATATAGAGTGTGTTTGTAAAGAAGTAGAAGAACTCAATTTAACCGAGCCTACCGTAATTGCGACCGGACCTTTAACAACGGATAAATTAAGTTCTTTTATATCACGTCAAACGGGTAAAAGTCTTTACTTTTTTGATGCGGCAGCACCGATAGTTTCGGCAGAGAGCATCGATATGGACAATGCTTTCGTAAGAGATAGATATGGCGAATTAGGCGTGGGAGATTATATCAACTGTCCTATAAACAAAGAAGCTTACGAGGAGTTTTATAACGCTTTAATTACGGCAGAAAGGGCAAAATTACACGACTTCGAAGACGTTAAAGTTTTCGAGGGGTGTATGCCGATAGAAATAATGGCAAAAAGAGGTCCGGATACTTTGAGATTTGGTCCGTTAAAACCCACAGGGTTAGACGATCCCAAAACAGGAAGATGGCCGTACGCTTGTTTGCAACTAAGAAAAGAAGACGTAGAAGGTAACATGTATAACTTGGTTGGCTTCCAAACCAACCTTACTTTTGCCGAGCAAAAAAGAGTGTTTGGCATAATCCCGGCACTTAAAAACGCAGAGTTTTTGCGTTACGGCGTTATGCATCGCAACACTTATATCAACGCTCCGGAAGTTCTTAATTCGGATTTTTCTATGAAGCAATATCCGTTGACGTTTTTTGCAGGTCAGATTTCGGGTGTGGAAGGCTACGTCGAAAGTATCGCCTCCGGACTTATGTGTGCAATACATATGGATCGAAAGTTGCAAGGCAAAGAAGCTTTGGTTTTGGATAACACAACCGTTATTGGGGCGCTTTCTAATTACGTTGCAACGGAAAATTCGGATTTTCAACCGATGAACAGCAACTACGGAATATTAGCTCCTTTAGGAGAAAATATTCGAAACAAAAAAGACAAAAAGGCCCTTTTATCTAAACGGGCTATAGAAAATATCAAAAAAATTAAGGAGATTATCAATGAGTAATCCTATAGAATTTCGTGGAACGACCATTTGCGCCGTAAAAAAAGACGGAGTGACGGCAATTGCCGGAGACGGTCAAGTTACCATGGGAGAAAGCATAGTTTTTAAAAACAGCGCAGTTAAAGTAAGGAGAATATATAACGACAAAGTAATATTGGGTTTTGCAGGCAACGTATCCGATGCGTTTACCCTTACGGAAAGATTCGAAGAAATGCTCAATAAGTATTCCGGAAATTTAATGCGCAGTGCCGTAGAATTGGCAGAGATGTGGAGAATGGATAAGTTTGGAAGAAAACTCGAAGCCATGATGATTATAGCGGACAAAGATACACTTTTAATTCTTTCCGGAACGGGAGAAGTAATTGATCCGGACGGTGGCGTTTGCGCTATCGGAAGTGGCGGTAATTACGCTTTGGCTGCTGCTAGAGCTCTTTATAAAGAAACTGATTATTCTGCGGAAGAAATAGCGTATAAGGCTTTGCAGATCGCAAGCGAAATATGTATATTTACAAACGACAATATTAAAGTAGAAGTGGTTAAGGAGGAAGGCTAATGGATCTTACCCCAAGACAAATAGTTGGAGAACTTGACAAGTATATCATTGGTCAAGACAAAGCAAAAAGAGCGGTGGCAATAGCCCTTCGTAACCGTTACAGAAGAAGCAAATTGCCCCTTGATATAATGGAAGAAATTACTCCTAAAAACATAATAATGAAGGGCCCTACGGGAGTTGGTAAGACAGAAATCGCAAGAAGACTTGCAAAACTCGTAAAAGCTCCGTTTATTAAAGTAGAAGCGACTAAGTATACCGAGGTCGGCTACGTCGGAAGGGACGTAGAATCGATGATAAGAGATTTGGTGGAAAACAGCATTAGACTCGTCAAAGAAGAATACATGAACGACGTTATGTTTAAAGCTAAATCGGTTGCCGAAAAGAGAATAATGAGGGTTTTATTAGAAGCCTTAAAAGATAAAAAAGGAGAAACTCCTTCGGACGTTTTCGAAAAACAAATATACGAAGAATTTACCAAAGGACAATATGATAATTTTACCGTAGAAATAGAAGTTGTAGATGCGGGTAAACCAATGGAAATAGTTCCGGGAGGTGCAGAAATAGCTATCGGGTCTATTTTTGGAGATATTCTTCCTAAAAAGAAGAAGAAAAGAAAAGTTACCGTAAAAGAGGCAATGAAGCTCTTTATCGGAGAAGAATCCGATAAGCTTATAGATATGGACGCAGTTCAAACGGAAGGCGTAAGAAGGGCAGAACAAGAAGGCATAATCTTTATTGACGAAATCGATAAAATTGCCGGAAGCGGAGCAAATAAAAGCGGTGCGGACGTTTCGAGAGAAGGCGTTCAAAGGGACATTTTGCCAATCGTAGAAGGTTCTACCGTAATGACAAAATACGGACCGGTAAAAACCGATTATATTTTATTTATCGCAGCGGGTGCATTCCACGTTTCTAACGTTTCCGATCTCATTCCGGAACTCCAAGGAAGATTCCCTATTTTAGTAGAACTCAACAGTTTGACAAAAGAGGATTTTATCAAGATTTTAACCATACCTCAAAACGCCGTAACGTTGCAGTATTCTACTTTATTAAAGGTTGACAACATTGACCTTACGTTTACCGACGAAGCGATAGAAGCCATTGCAGAAGTTGCCGTAGAAATCAACGAAACCAAAGAGGATATCGGTGCCAGAAGATTGCACACCATTATGGAAAACTTGCTCGAAGATATTTCTTTTAACGCAAGCGGAGATTATCCTATGTTTAATTTGGTCATCGATAAAGAGTATGTAAAAGAACATCTTAATTCTGTAACTCATACTAAAAATTTAAGAAAATATATATTATAACGTATTGATAAAACTTAACAAAAAGCTATTAGGAGAAGTTAGATGATTAATATTCCAAAAGGAACTAAAGACGTATTGCCGGAAGAATCGTACAAGTGGCATTACGTAGAAGGAGTTGCAAGAAAAGTCGCAGACGATTTTTGCCTTAAAGAAATAAGAACCCCAACCTTCGAGCACACAGAACTATTTTTACGTGGGGTGGGAGATACTACCGATATAGTAAATAAGGAGATGTATACCTTTTTAGATAAAAAGGGAAGAAGTATAACCTTAAAGCCGGAGGGTACGGCAGGCGTTGCAAGATCTTTTATCGAAAACGGACTTGGCAACGGTGTAATGCCTTTAAAGATGTATTATATTACCCCGGTATTCCGTTACGAAAGACCTCAAGCAGGAAGACTTAGAGAACACCATCAATTCGGCATAGAGTTATACGGCTCGGATAAGCCTTCTATGGATGCAGAAGTTATCTTAATAGCTTATACTTTACTTACTAAACTTGGATTAAAAGTTGCTCTCAACATAAACAGTATGGGCTGTAAAGATTGTAGAGCAAAATACAATCTTGCATTAAAACAATATCTTGGCGAAAGTATTGACAAGATGTGTCCAACATGTCAAGAAAGATACGAAAAAAATCCGCTTCGTATACTCGATTGTAAAGAAGAAGGATGTAAAAAACTTACCGAAAACGCTCCTAAAATAACCGATTATCTTTGCGACGACTGTAAAGATCATTTCGAAGAAGTTTGCAAATATCTCGAAGTTTCCGGTTTACAATACAACGTAAATCCCAAAATCGTAAGAGGGTTAGATTATTATACGAGAACGGTTTTTGAGTTTGTAACGACTTCTCTTGGTTCTCAAGGCACGGTTTGCGGTGGCGGAAGGTATGACGGATTAATAAGTCAAATCGGTGGAAATCCAACGCCGGGTGTCGGTTTTGGTATGGGTATAGAAAGAGTTTTAATGCTTATGGATGCAGAAGGAGTTCAAATACCGGAAGCACGTCGTCCCGATTTGTATATTGCAACTATGGGGGACGAGGCTTATAAAAAGGCTTTCGAAGTTTCGACAAAACTCCGTGCTCTCGGATATAAAATAGAAATAGACCATACGGGCAGAGGGGTAAAAGCTCAATTTAAG
>JAZNFL010000054.1:0-7855 GCA_045589135.1 Christensenellaceae bacterium | reverse complement strand
CAAGTTATATTTGTTTGACTCTATAAAGTATATGACCGATTACTTATAAAAAGTTAGATACGAACAAGACAGATTTTGCAAGAGAATTACATTTTCGGCAATAGGACTTGCAAAAAACCAAAAATTGCATAAACAAGTTATAAAACTTTAAATATCGATTGCAAAATTCACAAATACGTTTTTAAACGCTCTTTTTAATTGCTTCTTGAGAAGTAAAAGCGTTTCCGTTGTCAAAAAAGTCGTAATCGAGATCGTACTCGACGGCGTTGTCTAAAGCCGAAAGTTTATTTACGGATACCTCGAAAGCCGTCATTAGCTTGGTTTCTCCATTAGGAAACTTCTTTTGATATTCTCTACTTTGTATTCTTCCGGAAAGTGCTACCTTATCTCCCACGCAAAGATTTTTTACAAATCTTGCATTTCTTCCCCACGCTATACACGGGATATAGTCCGACTTGTTATACGCTCTGTTTACAGCTATCAACATATCGGCTATTTCTCTATTAAACGGAGTAGTTCTATATACTGGTTCTTTACAAATAAACCCTGACAAAACTATATTGTTTGGGTTTTTACAATAATCTTTATCCATAAGCTCTCTTACAAAAACCGTCAACATAAGCTTGCTTTTTCCATCGACGGGTTTATTGTAGCTTCTAAACTGTCCAAGAGCGGAAATTTCTGAACCTATCTCTAAATGGCTTTTTTCTATCAATCTCTCCGAAATGGTAACGGGGATTAAATCTGCTTGCCCTGACAATCTTTTGACCATTACACTCATCTCGTAAAAGCCTTCTCCGTAAATCTCATGAGAAAAAGTTGCTTGAGTAACTATTTCTCCGCTTAAGTAAACTTTGTTGTTTTGTTTTTCTGTGTAATCCATTTTAAATTCCTCTGCATTTATTTTTTTCAACCATCAATCTTTTGCACCGTAAATTTAGCCGTGTTAAAAATTTAACCGTTTAATTTATCTTTTGCAATATAATTATCACAAACAAATTTATCCACGTAGGATTAAAATTTACACAACGATAAATTTTGGGCTTAAAAGTAAAGTTGATTTTAGCCGTTATAAAACTGTCTTCCGGTATTATCCACGTAAAAATTTTCTTTATAAATAAGTTGACCTATAGGGACTAAAGTATAGCCGTTGTCTTGCAAATAACTAAAGATTAAAGGCAAACTTTCCGCCGTATGCTTACCATTGTTGTGGCAAAGAATAATAGATCCGTTTTTTACTTTTTTTATAACCCTTGTTGCTATTTCTTTTGCCGATAAATCCTTCCAATCCAGACTGTCCACGTCCCATTGAATAGTAAAATATCCCATATCCGAAGCTGTCTTTATAAGTAAGTCATCGTAATCGCCGTACGGTGGTCGAAAAAGTTGAACCTTTTTACCGATAATAGATTCTATAGCCAAAGAAGAAGTCTGTAATTCTTGTTCGATTTTTTCTTTTGTAAATTTAGACATATATCCGTGCGTCGAAGAATGTGTGCCGATTTCGTGACCTAAATCGTCTATCTTTTTGACGTAATCTTTATGTTTTTCCGTCCAAAACTGCGTCATAAAAAAGGTTACCTTTACGTCGAAATCTTTACAATACTGCAAAATTTTATCCGTATACTCCGTACCCCAAGCACAGTCGAAAGAAATAGAAACCAATTTTTCCGTACGTTCTACCGAATATATCGGAAGTAAGCGTTGACGTTGATTAAACGCAGAATAAGTTTTTACCGTCTTGTGCATAATAAACGTAACGGATAAACAAGCTAATATCATAATAATAGCAACGGTGTATGCGGACTTTTTAGATTTAAACATTTTTACTCCTATATTATACTAATAACTTTTTGACGATATTTAAAAAGTTTTGCCGTATTTTTACTATTTTTGTCGAATTTACATAATACGCTTATAATAAATTTAGCCTTTACAATACTTTGCTTTAAATACAAAGATTTTACTAACACTGTAAAAATATACGCTTAACAGTCGTAATTTATTCCTGTCAACAAAGCAAATCGTAAAACGTTTTTCTAACGCAAAACCAATAGCATTTATAAAATTAAACAAAAAACCAAAGCCCGCAAAACTATTTGCGGGCTTTGGTTATGGAGTTAACAAAATGAAAAAATTTTGCCTGTATACATTGTTACTTAATATAGTTTTTGTAAATATGTTTTTATAAATTGTTTTGTTGCAATTTGCTTCGTTATAAACCACTCTACTAATAATTTAAAAGTAAATATACAACTATTTACAAAAGAATTTTGTTAAAAACAATTTATGATAATTATTAAAGCTTAATACCTTGCTTATTTACAAAATCGTAAATATTGCGGAAAACGTCTTGAACTTCGTCTATTTCTATTTCTTCGTTATCCAAGTATAAACAATTAAACGAAAGTCTTACCATTCCATCGACGATAGCTTTAGTTGCTCCGGCGTTGGATTTTAAATCTATTCCTCCTGCCATCATAACCGCATACGGAACGTCTACTAAAGAAGTATCTGCAATTTTGCTCAATTTATTTCTTAAATCTTGCGAACAATCTTTAAAATAAAGGAAATCCACACCTTGCATTATTTTTCCGTAATGAACTATTTCCGTAATATATTTAGCGTCGGCCTCGGTAAATCTTCCGTCACTAAGAGCCGTTTTAATAAGAATCGCCTGAAGGTATCCGTCAAAATTTTCTAAAATCTCTGCTCTCGAAAACTTAAACGTTCCGTTTGCCGAATAAACCTTGTCGTACATGTCGGTTATTACGTTTATTATATTGTCGTATATAACCGTAGACTGATCCATTATTATCGAATATCTCTGTTCATCCATCTTAGAACTCTCCTCCTCTGTTATTTTAGGTTTTCGCCCAAAATCTTGTCGTTCTTCCTCCGAATATTTATCGTCTGTTTCTTCTTTTACGCAATCCGTATTTTGTAATTCTTGCTCTAAATTAGAAGAATTTATATTGTCTTCGTCTAAGCTTTGGTCAATTTCGCCAATCGCTTTGCCGTCTAAATTTTTAGCTTCTTCCGGGTTTGTTTCCGTCATAACGCTTTCTTTATCGACAACTTCATTTTGATCGTCCACGACTATCTCTTGTCTTATATCGATTAAATCTTCTTTAGTTTCTTCCGGGTTAGCTTCCGTCATAACGCTTTCTTTATCGACAACTTCTTTTTGATCGTCCACGACTATCTCTTGTCTTATGTCAATTAAATCTTCTTTTGTTTCCATAATTTCGTTTTCTTTAAACGGTTTTTGCGATTGAACGTCTACCACTTCTTTAGTGGGTTTTATATCCGTACTTAAACTATCTTGTGTATGCTTTTTAGAGCTTATTTTTTTATTTTCTTTACGAATTGTTTCTTTATCGTCCCCTACAACCTTTTCTTCTTCTAAAAATTTAGTTGCTAAAGATCTTTCTTCTAAATAATCAGACGACTCTTCTATAAACGAGGTTTCGTTTTCTGCCGAATGATTATTTCGGTTGCCTGGCGACGTAAACCGCAAGCGGTTGACATTTTCCAAGTTTTTTAAGAATTTTGCCCTTTGACGTTCTGGAATCCGACGGGATTTCCGCAGTAGAAATATATGCAAAACTTCCTATTCTATCCAATATTAAAACGTCAGTATCCGCATTGTCTTCTAAATATTCTGCCATGACGACGTTTTCGTTATAAGTTTCGTCGCCGAGGTCACAAATCTTAACACCCTTTCTTGCTCTTGAAATCTTTGCAATCGTGCCGAGAGTAACCTTTTTAAACGTGCCGAACGTCGTACCCACAGCAATGGTGTTATTTGCGTTGTCACTAACGAGTTCTACGCTAATAACTTTATCGTCGTCCGATACATCCATTCCTTTAACGCCACCCGCAACTCTACCTTGAACGGGTATCTCGTTTTCCGCACGCAAACACATACCTTTTAACGTAACGAAGAACAAATCTTTGCTTTGGTCTGCCGTTGTAACCTTGATGAGTTTATCTCCGTCTTTTAACTTGATGGCTTGATAAATTTCTTTTTGAACGGTGTATTCTGACCAATCGCTACGTTTTACCATGCCTTCTGCCGTAAAGAACATAAGCTCTCCATTAGGAACTTTTATTCCTTCTACGCCAAAGAAGGCTACCGGCTCTTCTTCTTTAGGCTTACTTTCGAATAATCTTTCGAATTTTATTCCTTTGCTGTCTGCTCCTCTCGCTTCCGGAATATCGTCTATGGCAATTTTGTAACAATTGCCTAAATTAGTAAAAGCATATACCGTTTGAATAGACGTTACTTTTGCAGAGAACAAGAATAAATCTTTTAATTCTGGCTCGGTAGTATTTAACGCTCTTAAATACGTTGACTCTTTTACCTTTCTTATTCTTCCGTCGTTTGTATAACCGACGACAAAGTTTTGTAAGAGTTTTACGTCGTCAAATCTCGTAGCTTTTGCTTCTTTTTCTGATTTTACAATCTTTGTTCTTCTGTCTTCTTTATACTTCTTTTTAAGAGCAAGGATTTCCGTCTTAACGACTTCCATTTGCATCTTTTTGCTATCGACGATAGCTTGTAAACTTTTAATTAATTCTTTTAAATTCTTTAATTCTTGTTTTAAGTTGTTTACTTCTAATTTTGTAAGACGAGCAAGTCTTAAATCTAGAATTGCCTGTGCCTGCTTTTCCGTTAAATCAAAACGCTTTCTTAAATTTTGTCTGGCAGTAGTCGTGTCGGGAGAGTTTTTAATTATCTTAATAACCTCGTCGATATTGGTTACAGCCACTATCAAACCTTCTACTATATGCGCTCTTTCTTTTGCCTTAGTAAGATCGAATTTAGTTCTTCTTAAAACAACTTCTCTTTGGTATTCTACGTAATACTTTAATATTTGCAACAAGCCGAGTTGCATTGGTTTGCCTTCGGCAATGGCAACCATATTTATGCCGAAAGACACTTGCAAATTAGTAGACTTGTACAAATATTCGAGTATAGCGTTTTCGTCTGCATCCTTACGTATTTTTACTACGGCACGCATACCGTTTCTATCGGATTCGTCAACTATATCGTAAACTCCGCTTAACGGCCCGTCCTTTTTTTCTTCTTTTAAAGAAGCTATCTTTTCGAGAAGTTTTGCCTTGTTTACCTGATACGGTAACTCCGTAATAACTATATTCTTTTTATCTCCCGAATCGAGTTCTATACTGCATTTTGCTCTTATGATAACTTTGCCACGACCGGTTTCGTAAGCCTTAGTAAGTTCGTCCCCGGCGATTAAGTATCCGCCGGTAGAAAAATCCGGACCTTTTATAATCCTCATCATATCGCTAAGAGATATCTTTGGATTATCAATTAAAGCTACTGCCCCATCTATTACTTCTGCCAAGTTGTGAGTAGGAATGTTTGTTGCAAGCCCTACGGCTATACCCGACGCTCCGTTTACGAGAAGGTTTGGTATTCTTCCGGGAAGTGTTACGGGTTCTTTTAAAGAATCGTCGAAGTTAAGTTGCCAATCTACCGTATCTTTGTCGAGATCGTTTAATAATTCTAACGCCAAAGGCTGTAACTTGACTTCCGTATATCTCATAGCTGCGGCAGAGTCTCCGTCGACCGAACCGAAGTTTCCGTGTCCGTCAACCAAAGTCATTCGCATATTAAACGGCTGAGCCATTCTTACCATTGCATCGTAAACTGAAGAATCTCCGTGCGGATGATACTTAGCAAGGCAATCGCCGACGACTCTTGCACTTTTTTTGTATCCTTTATCCGGGGTTATACCCAAATCGTACATAGAATACAAAATTCTTCTTTGTACGGGTTTTAATCCGTCTTCTACTCTTGGAAGTGCTCTATCTAAAATTACGTATTCTGCATAAGGGATCATTGATTTATGAAGAACGTCTTCCATACTTACCGGTAATATACCGTTTCTGTTTTCTTCCATAGTTTACTCCTCCTTACACGTGTGCTTTATCCATAAAAGAATCGACCTTATTAAAGTCTGCATGTTCTTGAATGTATTTTTTTCTTTCGTCAATAGCGTCGCCTAAAAGCGTAGTTATAAGCCTTTCGGCATTAGCGGCGTCTTCTAAACTTACTTGCATCATCATTCTGGTTTTTGGATTCATCGTCGTATCCCATAATTGTTCGGGATTCATCTCTCCTAAACCTTTATATCTCTGTATGCTGTATCCTTTGCCGACTTTGGCAATTTTTTCTTGTAATTCGTTATCGTCGTATGCGTATTCTACGACGTCTTTTTTAAACACCTTATAAAGCGGTGGCATTCCGATATAGACGTGACCTTCTTGTATTAAACCACGCATATATCTAAAGAAGAAAGAAAGCAAGATTGCTCTTATATGTGCTCCGTCTTGATCGGCATCCGACAAGATTATAACTTTGTCGTAATTGAGATTTTTTACGTCGAAATCATTGCCGAAACTCGTGCCTAAAGCACTTATAATCGTCCTTATCTCTTCGTTTTTTAACACTTCGTCTATTCTCTTTTTTTCTGCGTTTAAAGGTTTTCCTCTAAGAGGTAAAATAGCTTGGTGTTGACGATCCCTGCCTTGCTTTGCACTTCCACCGGCAGAATCTCCTTCTACTATAAATATTTCGTTTAATTCTGCCTTTCTCGAAGAACAATTTGCGAGCTTACCAATAAGTTTTGTCATCTCGGCACCGTTTTTGGCTCTTTCTAAATCCTTAGCCTTTTTAGCGGCGTTTCTTACTTTTGCAGCGCCAATTGCCTTTTCTATTATTTTGGCAAAGACTTTGGCGTTCTTTTTATTAGCTATAAGTTTAGACAACTCTTCTGCCGTGGCGCTTTCGACTGCAGGACGAGCCTCGGGATTGCCGAGCTTGGTCTTGGTTTGTCCTTCGAACTGAATGTTCTTCATTTTGACGGACAATATCGCCGTCATTCCTTCTCGATAATCTTCTCCCATTAAAGATAAATCTTTATCCTTAATTAGATTTGCACTTTTTGCGTAATCGTTTAAAATTCTCGTAATTGCAGATTTAAAGCCGACTTCGTGCATACCGCCTTCCGGCGTGGGGATATTGTTTACGTAACTAAAAATACTTTCGGTATAAGTATCCGTGTGTTGTATTGCAAACTTTACGTCGACGGGATTCTTTTTATCCTTGTCAGCATAAACGACCGCTTCCGCATAAATAGGCTCTGCGTAAAGAGCGTCCTTGCCTTCGTTTAAATACTTTACGTAATCCGCTATACCGCCGTCGTATTTATAAATGGTTTCCGTACCCTTAATTTCGTTATTAAAAATTATTTTAAGTCCTTTGTTTAAATACGCAGTTTCTCTAAGCTTGGTAGCGATAGTATCCCCGTTAAACTCCGTCGTCTCAAAAACTGTTTTATCCGGCTTAAATCTTACGTAAGAACCTGTCTTTTTCGTCTTAACACCCGTGTTTTTTAACGGAGCGACGGCAACGCCCGAAGACCATTTGCCCGTCTTTGGGTTTTGATGGCTTTCGAATCTAATTTTAAATACGGTATTGCGATATACTTCTACCTCTAACCACTCCGAAAGCGCATTGGTAACCGAAGCACCAACGCCGTGTAAACCTCCGGAATACGCGTAGTTTTCGTCCCCGAATTTACCACCTGCGTGCAATTGGGTAAATATTACTTCTACCCCGCTTACTTTTGCAACAGGGTGTATATCCGTAGGCATACCTCTGCCGTTATCTTCTACCGAAGCACTGCCGTCTTGATATAAAGAAACCTTTATGGTATCTGCAAATCCGTTTGCGGCTTCGTCTACTGCGTTATCGATAATTTCCCATAAAATATGGTGTAAACCTTTAATACTGGTCGTACCTATGTACATACCCGGTCTT
>JAZNFL010000053.1:0-4294 GCA_045589135.1 Christensenellaceae bacterium | reverse complement strand
GATTAAAATAAAAATCGAAGAATATATCAACGAACTTATTCCTGACAACTTTGCAGGATTTGAGGTTTCGATAAAAAAGGTCATTGCGGACGAACAACTTGTTTGTAAGACTGTTTTCGATTACATAAAAGAAAGGCATAGTTCGTTTTCTCATCTCGTTAATTTTAATGACGTTTCTGCAGAAAAACAAGAGGACGTAATAGTTTTAAAGTTAAAACTCGAGGACGACGTAATAGAATATTTTAACGTCAACGGCACTTCGGAAGAAATTACCAATTATCTCGGCACTATGTTTTGCGATACTTTTAAAATAGTTTTCGAGAGCAAAGGCTTTACACCTGTAAATAAAGAGCTTTTAGAATTTAAGCTAACCGATAACGATTTAAAACGCTTGGTATATAGGACGTTTAAAGTTTCTTGTGTCTCGGAGCTCTTCGATAAAACGCCTGATGATATAGCTATGTATATAGCCGACGTAAAAAAAGATTGTGGTGCAGTTTGCTTAGCTGGCACAATCGTAGGAATAAGAGAATTACAAACAAAAAAAGGAAAACCGTATTTTATTATTGATTTAAATGATAAAACAGGCAAGATTACCGGAAAAATTTTTCCTAATAAAGATAAAGTTGAAAAGGTCAAAAAACTCGAGGTTGGTTTCGATATTATTGTAAAAGGTGACGTTGGATCGTATAACGGATATACGGATTTAATGATAAAAACTATTAATCTTTGTAAGTTGCCGGAAAATTTCGTTCCGATGCAAAAGCCTTCGAGATTGCCACCTGACGAATATAAGACTATTATTCCAAGCAAATTAGAAAATTTAACTCAACACGATTTTTTGACGGTAGAAGAAGAACTTCCTCAATGTCTTAAAGAAAACGTTTTTGTGGTTTTTGATATAGAAACAACTGGATTAGAATATGCGGAAGGCGATAAGATAACCGAAATCGGTGCGGTAAAAATAGTCGACGGGATAATTTCGGAGAAATTTGCAACCCTTATAAATCCACAAAGAGAAATTCCCGAACAAATCGTCAATATAACCGGTATTACCGACGAGATGGTTAAAGACAGTCCTGTTTTTGACGACGTGGTTGGAGACTTTTTTAAGTTTTGCGACGGAGCAATAATAGTTGCACAAAACGCTCAATTCGATATGGGATTTGTAAAGTATTATTCTAAGCCACACGAATATTTTTATAATCATAGGGTTTTAGATACGGTTACGATAGCAAGAGAGATGTTGCCTAAGCTTAAAAACCATAAGTTAAACACTTTGGCAGAGCATTTTAAAATAGATTTAATACACCATAGAGCGTGGAACGACGCTTATGCAACGGCAAAAATATTTATAGAACTTATTAAGATGAAAAAATGCTTGCCAAATAATTAACAATATGTTACAATATAGTCAATCTTAAATATTAATTATTTAGATTGAGAGTGGTCGTCAGATCACTCTCAATACTTTTGTAAAGAGGATTAATGAAGGTTAAGTCTGCTGAAGAAATAAAAAATGCTATAATACCAATTGCACAAGACATGCAAATAGAAATTTTTGACGTAGAGTGGAAGATAAATAAAAATCCGAGCCTTACCATTTTTATAGATACGGAAGACGGCGTGGATTTAAACACTTGCGAGGCGTTTCATAGAAAAATAGATTCTGTTTTAGACGAGTTAGACGTTTCTAACGGTGCATGTTATACTTTAAACGTTTCCAGTCCCGGACTTGATCGCCCTTTTAAAACAGATAGAGATTTCGAAAGACATTTAGGTTTAGACGTAGAAGTTAAATTATATGCACCAATTAAAGGTCAAAAGTTTTTCGAAGGGGTTTTGGTTGGTTACGACGGCAAAAACGTAGAAATCGAATTAACCAAAGACAATACTATAAAGTTATCTTTAACACAAATAGCAAAGATAAACGAAGCAATAAAATTTGATGATTAAATAAGGAGTTCATTATGAAAAACGAAGAGTTCTTTAAAGCTTTAGAGGCTTTAGAAAAGGATAAGGGTATCAGTCAAGAAATGATGATCGAGACGTTACAAAACGCCTTGGTTTTCGCTTATAAAAAGCACACGGGAAACACAGGCAAAGTTACGATCAAAATGAATCCCGAAAAAAACACCGTCAAATATTATGCGGTAAAAAAGATAGTAGAAGAAGTGACGGACGAAGAAAACGAAGTTACTTTAGAAGTTGCTAAAACATACAAAAAATCTTATAAACTCGGAGATAACGTAGAAATAGAGTTTCTTCCTAAAGAATTCGGTCGTATTGCCGCTCAAACGGCAAAGCAGGTCGTTTTACAAAAACTTCGTGAGACCGAAAGAGATAACACCATACACGAATACGAAGATAAAGAAAACGAAATCCAAACGTGTATCGTAAGAAAGATTGACGGAGGAAGCGTTTACGTAGAACTCGGCGGAAGTACGATAGACGGCGTTATGTTGCCTCAAGATCAAGTTCCGGGAGAAACTTATAACGTCAACGACAAGATTAAAGTTTACGTTAAAAAAGTTAAAAATACCGGTAAGGTTGCACAAGTTCTCGTTTCGAGATCGGCTCCTGGGCTCGTCAAAAAACTTTTCGAAAACGAAGTTCCGGAAATCCGCCAAGGTCAAGTTGTAATTAAGGCTGTTTCTAGAGAGGCAGGACAAAGAAGCAAAATTGCTATTTACAGCGAAGATACGACTATTGATCCGGTTGGCGCATGCGTTGGTACGAGAGGTATGAGAGTGAATGCCGTTGTGGAAGAACTCAACGGAGAAAAGATCGACATTATTTTATGGAGCGAAAACCCATTAGAATATATCGCTAAAGCATTATCTCCTGCTAAGGTTCTTAAAGTAACCGCTAACGAGGGCGAAAAAGTCGCAAGAGTAATCGTTCCTGACGATAAACTTTCTCTCGCAATTGGTAAAAACGGTCAAAACGCAAGACTTGCAGCAAGACTTACCGGATGGAAGATAGACGTAAAGAGCGAATCCAAAGCAATGGAAGAAGAAGGTTTTGAACCTCTTACCGAAGAAAACGACCTTCCGGAAATAGAGTAAGATTGCTTCTTGGTGGATTATGATAGAAAAAAGAGTGCCACTTAGAACTTGCGTCTTTTGTCGTACCGAAATGCCTAAAAAACAGCTACTCCGTATAGTTAAATCTTCCCAAGGAGAAATTAATTTAGATTTAACGGGAAAGATGTCGGGCAGAGGTGCGTACGTATGTGGAGAGGAAGAATGTCTTAAAAAGATGGAAAAGCAGGGGCTTTCTAGAGTTTTTAAGTGCGAAGTAAAACAAGAAGTCTCTCGCAAAATATTGGAGGACATAATCCTTGCAAAACAACAAAATTAAAACCTATATAGGTTTCGCAATAAAATCCCGCAAATTAAGAACGGGTGTCAACGTAATAAAATCATTAAATAAAGGCGTATATTTATTACTGTTGTGTAAAAGTGCTTCAGAAAACACTGTTTCGGAAGCAAAAAGTTTAGCAAAAAAATTTGGATGTAAGATTTTAGTAACGGCAGAAGATTTATTAGAGGACGTCGTTTATAAAGTAAATTGCAAACTTGCAGGGGTAACTGAACCAAATTTAGCTAAAGCTATTTATGATAATTATATCGGTGATTTTACGGTTATACAGGAGGCTTAATCACATTTATGGAAGTTAAGAAGGAAGTTTCTAACATTAAAATTGTAAATGGTTTAATTGTGGACGGCAAATTAAATGCTTTACTTGGAAGCGTATCGGATTCGTTAAAGGCTCTTTCTATATTAGGAAAGAAAATTCATGATAAAGAAAAGTCTTTTAATGCACCTCAAGAAGAGGAAACCCCGATTGTTTCTGTCGAAGAAACCGTTGCTGTTGAAACACAAGAAGTCGTAGAGACTGTCGAGGTTAAAGAAGAAAAACCTAAGGCTAAGTCTAAAGAAAAAGCTAAAAAAGTGGTAGAAACGCAAGAGGTAGAAGAAAAACCGCAAGAACCTATTGTTCCTGAAGTAACCGAAGAAGAAAAGATTAAAGCTCAACAAGCAGAAGAAACCGCTCACAAAGAAGCAGAAGCTTTAAAGGCTAAAGAAGAGGCAAAGAGAAGAGAAGAAGAACTTGCCAAATTATCACCGGAAGAAAGAGCTAAAAAGCTTGCAGAATATAAGCGTGCGGATATTGCGGCAAGACAAGCCGAGCTTATGAGAAAGAGAGGCATGAACCCTGCCGAGATACAACAAACTCTTGCCGGAAGAAGAGAATACGTTCCTTCCGGAGAAAGAACGTATCAACCAA
>JAZNFL010000052.1:0-4027 GCA_045589135.1 Christensenellaceae bacterium | reverse complement strand
GTTTATTTTACTAATAATGGTAAAGAAAACAGCGGGGTTATTAAAAATTTAAATGCGGTAGATATGTCGTTTGATTGCGAAGGGGCTAAACTAAAAGGTATTTACGGAGATTACGATTATCATTACGCTCCATACGAATTTGACCTTGAGCAAGCACCGGTAAACTTTACTTCTACACGTGGACGTGCTACCCATACCTACTTTCCGTATTTTAATCTCGAAGCAAAAGATAACGGAAGTATTTTAGCATTGGGTTGGGGTGGAACTTGGCAGGCAGACTTTACTTATGATAAATCTTTAAAACAAGTCAATTTTAAAGCTCAAGGAACTAACAATCTTTGCACGTATTTAAAGCCGGGAGAAAGTATCCGCACACCACTTATCGCCGTAGTTCGTTACTATGACAAGGATGAAGACAGTGCGATGAATATGTGGAGAAGATGGTATATTGATTGTAATATGCCTACTCATTCTGCAAACAGCGATGCAAAAGTTCAACCTATAGACACAGTTTTCGTGGCGTATGACGCAGGCAGACCTAATAGCGACGGTTCAATTGCAGAAGGTTACGATTCTTGGTATAATTCTCTCAATGCTTTTTATTCTAGCGGTATGACAGCGGATTTTAGATGGTTTGACGCAGGATGGTATTCTGATCCTTACGGCAATACTATCGAAAGCGATTGGTGGGGAAACGTAGGAACGTGGGAATTTGACCGAGTAAAATGGCCCGAAGGATCTTTAGAAGAAGTTGCAAATTATTGTAAAGAAAAGGGTAGCGAAATCCTTCTTTGGTTCGAGGTTGAAAGAGTTACTCATCTAGACGGTATGGTAAAAAATTACGGTTACGATAGAAATTGGGTTTTGTCCGACGTTGGTAAAAACAATTGCTATATAAACAACCTTGGTATTGAAGAGTGCCGTCAATGGACTTTAAAGCGTATTATTTCGGCAATGGACGAATGTCAGGCAACTTTATATAGAGAAGACTTTAACATTGATCCTGCTATTTTTTGGCAGGTGGGCGACGGGTATCAAGGTGATAACAGAATCGGTATTACAGAAAATCAATATATGCAAGGGCATTATAAACTTTGGGATGAAATAATCGACTATTGTGCAGAGAACAACAAATGTACGTTTATAGATAGTTGTGCTTCCGGAGGAGGAAGAAACGATCTCGAAAGTATGCGCCGGGCCGTTCCGTTTAATCGAAGCGACAGTGATAGAAGTGGAATACCGCAAAGACTTGCATATTCTACAACTGTGTTGCGTTGGTTACCTTATCAAGGTTGTGCGGCTAAAGACGGAAATAACGATTTGGGTAGTTCTCCGGCAGATATTTATGCAATGCGTTCTGCAATGCTTCCAATAACGCAGTATTCCGGTGATTTTTATTATAATCCAGACAACGTGGACTGGGATGCGATGCTCCAATATAAGAGAGAGCGTAATGAATATGAAAAATATTTTTATAGCGATTTTTACGTTCTTACTCCTTACAATGGTATAAAAGATACACAAAGCTGGACGGCTTATATGTACTTTAATCCAAATAGCGACAGTGGTGTTATATCCGCTTTCCGTGCGATTAACTGCGAGCAATCTACGTATACCGTGCAAGTTAAAGGAGTAAATCCAAACAAATACTATACGTTAAGAGATATAGACGGAAAGCAAAGCATTGCAAAAATAAAGGGCAGTGCGCTTCAAAAGGGTTTACCTTTACGAGCAGATAACCCACGTACGGCAATGATAATCTATATCGAACCGTGTAAGTAAATGGGTGGCTGTAAGTATTGTTTTAAATAGTATAAAAACCAAAAGACTAACGAAGTTTTTCGTTAGTCTTTTATAATGTGTTTTAAATTTTTTGCGTTTTAACCGATAAGACGATTAAATTTGTTAAGTTAAGGCTAATTTGCTTAGGTCTTAAAAGAAAATTAATCGTTAAATTTATTAAGTTCGTTAGAAAGTAAGGAGTAAAAATCTTCTTTATTTGTCAACTCAAACGAGCTACCGTCATCCGGCTCGTCTTGTGCAACGGATAATAAAAATTCGTCTGGGTAGATTTGTAAATCGACGTAATATTTTCCTTTTTTGGCTAAGACACCTATACATTTAATATCCGGATATAAGTCAACGTGAATTTCTTGTCTTGTCAAACCCAAAGAAGACAATTGATCTTTTAAATTTCCACTTAAATAATCGTTTAAAAACTCATTAAAGGTGGTAGGATTATTTTCTTCTGTTTTAAGAAATTTTAAAATTTTTCTCTTAGTAAAAAAGTTCATTTTTTCTCCAAAATTAAATTTATAAGTTGTTTATGGTCAAGATATATTTATATTAAACGTAATTTGTCGCTCTCGTTTACGGTCAATATAATATTTATATTAAACGTAATCCTTTTTTAAAGTTTCTAAAAGTTCCGTATAGCAAGAACACGGTTTCCCGTCTACAAGATAACCGGTGTCGTTACATTTTTTGCATTTGTAAACGGGAGAAAGGTCTGCTTCGGTTAAGCCTAAAGTTTTTAAAGCGTTAATGCGTTTTTTGTTGAGTTGATCTCTTTCTGCAATTAAACTTTCTGCAAGGGCTAAATCTTCGTTATATCTGGCCTTTGCGATGTCGTAATTGTAACCGCTTAATTGTTTTACAACTTCGCTATACGTTTTGTCGGCTTCTGCCGTTTTGACGTTGTTTTGAGCAATTAAAGAAGCCGTAGATCTAAGCATAGAGAAATGCGAAGAAATCTTTGCCGTAATCTCTTGCATTGGCGTTTGCTTGCTTTTTTGTGGCTTTGGTACGAAATTTAAATTCAAAGACGATTCTTTTGCTTTTTCTACGGAGAAAATTCCCGATTGCATCCATTGGGATAAAACTGCGTTTACGTATGCGTAAGGGTTTAGTTTGTCTAACGATAAAGAGAACGCATAAATTATCGTATCGTCAGAAAAACCCCAATTGCGCCATTGTTTAAACTTGTTTACGTCGTATTCCGTGGGTTGACGGGTTAATCCTATCATTGATAAAGTTTTCTTTATAAAGGATTTAAGGTTTTCCGTTTGTTCTATATAATCGGCAACTTGATCGGGGTTAATACATTCGTTTTCTGAAAGTTTTTTAATAAAATCATCCATTCCCGCGGGAGTTTTGACGTTGTTTTTATATAGGTGAGAAGCTATAAGAATTAAAGAGTTTTCGTCAAAACCAATTTGTTGCCACGCAGATAAATAAGTTTCTATAAAGGTGTCTAAAACTTCGCATTTATAAGATAAAGCAGAGCATATTTTTTTAGTTAAAGATATAGATTGCGAGCGTTTAGCGTTAAAATCTTGTATTTCTTCTAAAGAAAAAATGCCTTTTTCTTTAAGATTGCTAATATATCCGTTTAGATAGTATAAATCTTTCTTTTTGATTTCGTTACAGAGATATATTATGGAAGTAAAGTCGTATCCGTCGTTTATCCAACCGTTATATAACGCCATATCGTCAACCGTAGGTTTACGTTTAATTTTAAGAGTCTTAAACACTTCTGTCAAATCGGAAGAAAACGCTCTATAATCGGAAAATTCTTTTTCTAAAGATTCGACCGTGGTTATGTTTTTTAATGCGAGATTTTTTGCCGTTGCGGATATGTATTTGTAACTTATATTTTCCCCTTTGTTGTCAACACAATACTTGATAATCATAAGCAAAGCTTCGGGTTTCAAATTTAAACTTTCCATTAAGTCGTAATATTCCGTAAATTCCGAAGGGGTTATCATTCTGTTTGGCAAAAGAGATTGTAAAGAAATACTAAAATCGGTATATTTTTCCGCCTTAAACGCACGTGGTTTAGAGTGCTTAGGAAAGGATAAATATTTGACGGTCAAAGGGGCTTCCGATATAACCGTAACGAGGTCAAAATCTTGCCAATACTTAAAATAAGAAATCAATTTTTCTAAAGAAATATCTAAAAATTTAGATAAGTCTTCTGCAGAAATCTCATCGTTTCCGTTTTGTGTTAAATATAAGCCGTACAAAT
>JAZNFL010000051.1:0-4866 GCA_045589135.1 Christensenellaceae bacterium | reverse complement strand
CAATATAACTGCGTCAGCAATATAACTGCGTCAGCAATATAACTGGCTTGGCGATAAAAATTTATCGCCACGCCACTAACGCTCTTATTCTGTTGCTTTTTTTTGCAATTACTAATATAATACTAATATAAACGCAATCTTCAAAGATAAGTTTGTTTTGACTACACTCAAAATCTATTATCAACACCTTTTATTTATAAATAGGCGTTCTGACACCCATAAACCTTTTAAAAAAGGAAACTCTTTTACACCTATCCCGAATTTTAGCGTTTTAAATCTATCTCGATATAAAAACGAATTATGCTCGTTTTTGATATTTACGGAGAAATTATGTCTTACGGTATTATTTATTTTGATGCGGACAATACCCTTTTCGATTTCGACAAGGCGGAATACTTGGCTTTTAAAAAAACTATAGAAGCGTTTTCTATCCCTTTTACGGAAGAGCTCTACCAAATATATTCTAAAAACAACGCAAATCTTTGGACTCTTTTAGAAAAGGGGTTGGTCGACAAAAAAACTTTGGTATTAAAAAGGTTTTCTGACACCTTTGATATGGTCAATATTACCGCAGACGTAGAGAGTATAAACGCCACGTACGTAAAAAACCTCGGCTTAGAATCGGTTTTGTTCCCCGGTGTAAACGAGCTTTTATCAACTCTTAAAAAAGCAGGTAAAAAGATGTACGTCTTGACCAACGGCGTAGAAGACGTGCAAAAAACACGATTTAAGCTTTCCGGAATACAAGACTTTTTTGAGAGCATATTTATCTCCGACGTAATCGGATACCAAAAACCCGCCAAAGAGTTTTTTGACTACGTAATTGCCAACACCAAAGATTTTAATAAAGAAGACGTCGTAATGATAGGAGATTCTTTGCATAGCGATATGCTCGGTTCTGTAAACGTCGGCATCGACACTATTTGGTTTAATTTTAAGCATAAAGAAAACGTCTTAAATTTGCCTATCAAATACGAGATTGATAATCTTTCTCAAATACTAGATATCGTCTTATAATAGACAACCCACCGTTTTTACACACGCTAAAAACTAAATATTTATACAAAAACTCACGTCCGCCACCTTATTTTAAGGCAAAAGCGACGTGTTTTTTTGTTTTCGTCTTTTTTATAAAAATACTTAATTGCCCTTTCCGTATTTTTTTACAAAATATAAGTTTTTGTGTCAAAACTTTTCCTTCTATTAGTTATACAATTAAGTTAAATAATTTATTTCTTAATCGGTGGCAATATGTTTTCTAAAGTTTCTTATAAAAGCCTTTTAAAATACTCCTTTTTGTTTCTACTTATGCTATGCTCTAAGTTTTCTTTGCCGAATTTTGAATTTTTGCCTATTTCGGTTTTTTCGGCAAGCTTGTATTTGGGTTTAAATTATCTATGTTGCATTCTTTCTTTTTCTTTATGCTTTATTGCAAGCAAAAGTTTAGAGCAACTTTTTTGTGCTTTTTTTGCTTCCATTTTGCTTACGACCGTCTTTGCCGTCTATAAAAAGCTCGGAAAAAAGCCGAAAGGAGAAATTCTTACCTTTGTGTTTTTTTCTACGATGCCGTATCTTTTTTACAATTTTTCTGTAAGTGCCGTCGTATATTGTTTTTTAATTCTTTTGCACTTTATCGTAAGCGTATTAGCGTTGCGTCTTATTTTTATAAACGGGTTTTATTTTAAAACGACCTCTAACGAACTTTTTTGCTTGGCAGTTTTCTTTATTTCCGTAGGTATAGGGGCAATAAAAATCTTTGGAGAAGACTTTTGGAGATATTTTTGCTTTGGAGTTATTTTATATTCGTCCTTTTTGCTGGCGACGGGGCACTTTATTTGTCTAACGGTAGTGCTCTCTTTGCCCTCGTGCTTTATAAGGCAAGATCTTCTTATTTCCGGAGTTTTTGCAGTGACGGCTCTTTGCGTTTTGCCATTTAAAAACTTTAGACCTATAAGCGGTATGTCTGCCGTAATTGCCGATTTTTTGGCTTTTTCTGTCTTTGACGTCTATAATACCTACGGACAACGCACCGTCTTTATCCTTATATGTATAGTTGTTGTGTTTTCTTTTACACCGGAAAAACTATTGTCTTTTTTAAATAAAAAAATATACGCCTTTAAAGACACCCGATTAATTAAAAACTCCATAAACCGAATGCGTTCTATAGTCTGTGGAAAACTTTTAAACGTGTCTTACGCCTTTGCCGAAATGCAAAACAGTCTATACTTAATACAAAACGTTTCTCCAAGCGAAACTTCTATAAAACTCGACCTTATCGACAGCGTAAAAAACAAAGTTTGCTCTTCTTGTCCTATAAACGAAAAATGCTGTAAAAAGAACTTTCCTAACGACCTTCTTATGGATAGACTGCTCTCTGTAGGAATAGCAAAAAATAGGCTTTCTTTTGTGGATTTACCAAAGGATTTTACCGAAAACTGCAGTTATCCAAACGGTATGTTATACGAACTAAACTATCAAATAACCAAATATAAAGAAAGCGTTTTTAAATTGCAAGACGTAAGCCTTGGGAGAGAGCTTATTACCGTACAGGCAAAAGGTCTTACGGAAACTTTTAAAAACCTCGCCTACGAGATAGGAAAACCTTTGCCTTTTAACGACGTTTTGCAAAATAAAATCCAATCCCTTTTGGCAGAAAACGGTATTTGTGCCAACGAAATTCTCGTCTATGGAGAAGATTTTAGCATGCAAATAGACGTAACTTTATCAGAAGACGGCGTTAATAATCCGTCCTTTGTAAAGCTTATATCAAAAGCAATAGGCGTAAACGTTTCTATAGTAGAAAAAATAAAAGTTTCTTCTAAACTGTGCGCAGTTTGTCTTAAACCTTCGCCTTTATACGACGCATGCTTTGGCGTTTCTAAAACCACAAAAAAATCCTCTACCGTAAGTGGCGACACCCACTCTCTTTGTAAAATAGACCAAGGAAAGTTTATCGTTGCCATAAACGACGGCATGGGCAGTGGAGAAAACGCCCACTGTTATTCTTCCGTTGCGATAAACCTTATAGAGACCTTTTACAAGGCAGGACTTTCGACGGAAGTCGTTTTAAGCACGGTAAATAAACTTTTGGGTTTATCGGGAGAAGACGACTTTACCGCCATAGACATAGTGTCGGTAGACCTTTACGGTGGCGTTGCTGATTTTATAAAAATAGGCTCGCCTTTTGGTTTTGTTTTAGAAGAAAACGGTATAAAAATCATAGAAGGATCTTCTCTTCCTTTAGGAATAATGGAAGAAGTCGATATAAATTCTGCAAGTTGCAAGATAAAAGAAGAAGCCACTGTCGTTATTATGAGCGACGGTATAACCGATGCCTTTGGCTCCTCTTCCGATGCACTAGAATTTTTACAAAAAGAATACGTCTTAAACCCACAACTTTTAGCCGATAAGATATTAAATCAAGCGTTATTTTTGCAAAACGGCAATGCCGAAGACGATATGACGGTTGTATGCGTAAGAATTTTTAAAAAGTATTAGTTTGCTATAATCAATCAACGCTTCCTTCTTTTTAAAAACAATATAAAAATAATTCTAATATACTGCAAACGTTTACACTCGTCACTTTGTCAACAATACTCCTTTTTAAGTATAAAACGTTTTAATTGGGCGTTATAAAATTGCAAAAACTAAAAAAATATTACCTTCTTAAACTTGCTAGCTTTTAAATTATAACGAATCATCTCCGCGTTTTGCTACTTTTTCTCTTTGTTTCTTTTCCTATTTTTCTGTACTCCTCCTTGCCTTTTGGAAACATTTGAAAATTTTTGTCTTGTCGTGTTATTCGTTTTCTTTTCGGGGTATTCGAAAATTTTTGTGTGCCGGTTTCCTTTTTGCCATATTTTTTCTTTTTTTGCTTTGACTCGTTTCTCTTTTTTTGCTTAGTCGTAAAACTTTTTTTGAAAAATTTTTAAAAAACTTTTATTTTACCCGAAAAAAAGTATTGACTTTAAAAAAATCCGTGTTATTATATAACCGCGTCTAGAAAAAACGTCTCGGATAAGGAGGTTTTGCCATTGATTATTTATAAACGGATAAAAAACAACTTTTGGGTGCGAGCAAGCATCCTTTTAAACGGCAAAAAGATTTCTTTTAATAACGATTGATCTATATAAGATCAAACACGTGATTTTTTCGAATAAATAATTTGGTGTAATTACTTTCTTATCCAAAAAAGGAGTAATTTATGAACCAATTGCAAATATTCGAATACGTAGGTAGTTTTGGGGCTAAAATTGCAGTGATAAGCGTGCTTACTTGCATCTTTCTACTCGCTTTAAGTAGCGTAAAAATTATAAAAAAATCTAAAACTATAAATTTTTTACCGTACTTTATCGGGATAACTTTATCTTTTTTGTACGAGTTAATTTTTAAATGCGATGGAGATTTTTTTAAAACGGGCATGACTGCAGGAGGTATAGCGGTAGTTCTTGCTACAGCTATGGGGTTTGACGTTTTTTACGGCAACGACAAACTGAGAGTTATAACGGCATTGCTCTCCACCTCGATGAACGCAACTTCTGCAACCGAATGCGCCAAAAAACTTTTGTCTGTTGACGTAACAAAGCCAAAAGAGGAGGCTATTATACAAATACACCAAACTCTTTCGGCATATCGCAACATACAACAAATGCACGACGAAGCTCTCGTCGGATACTTGTACTCTGTGCTTAAAGACGTCGAAGAAACGACTGACTAAGCCCAAAATTATGGGGGCTCTAAAAAAGAGTCCCCACTATAAAAAATTAGCATACTCTAATCGTTTGTCATATAATAATTGTTGTTGTTTTTAAATTGTAACTACTAAGAAAATAAAAGTACGGCAAAAATTTTTGCCGAACTTTTATT
>JAZNFL010000050.1:0-2203 GCA_045589135.1 Christensenellaceae bacterium | reverse complement strand
AAAAGAAGGTTGGCGAATACGTAAAAAAAGTAAAGGCTATAGAGACGGAAATCAATAAAATCAAAGGCGAAATAGCAGACTTAATGAAGCTCTACAAGGGCCTTAAAGCTAATAGTGACGCTGCTAAGGCACAATATAATGAATTCGCTCCTAAGTATAACGAATTAAAACAATCTAAACAAGCTGAGGCAGAAAAAATTCAAAAGAAGCTTTTGCTTTTGGCTAAAGAAGTAGATCCTGCTATCTTAGAAATTTACAAATCTAAAAGAAAGGATAAAATGTATCCGATCTTTTATAAGGTAGAAGACAGTTGTTGCAGTTATTGTAGAAATCAGTTATCTTTGCTTGCTAATAGCTTGCTTACTAAAGAAGGATATATCGAATGTGATAACTGTCACAGAATTCTTTATAAATAACGTATTTTACAAAAACGGCAATTTAACGTAAGGTTGCCGTTTTTTTGTTTGTTTTCGTGGTGCAAAGATTAATTATTATTGCGACGATTAAGTTCATTTATTAGTTTTTGTTGCGAGGATTATAAGATAATTAAGATACGATTTTAGATTTTTATAAAAAACAAAATAGTTCACCCACGTAACGGTGACGAGAGGTAATTATGAAGTTAAATTACAAAAAGACTATATTAGTCGGGTTTGCATTCTTTTTAATACTTGCTTTTTGGCAAGCTTACGATACGGTAGTTCCTTTAATGCTCGTAAACAAATTTGGGCTTAATCAAACGTGGTCGGGTGTAATTATGGCTCTCGACAACTTAATTGCTTTGGTTATGTTGCCTCTTTTTGGTTCTCTTTCGGACAAAACAAAAAGTAAATACGGAAGAAGAACCCCATATATTTTTATCGGCACGCTCGTTGCAGTAGTGTGTTTTATGGGGTTGTCTTTTGCGGATAATTATCAATTGTCTAAAATTAACGAAGTTGTAAACCCCGAAACGGCATATCAAACCTTGTGGGAAGAAGACTTACAAGTTTCTAACGCAGAATACAACACGATAAACAACAAAGACGTTCCTAAAAAATACAGTTTAAAAGATTACGCTTGCTTGATAGTAAACAACAAAAACTACGCCGATTCTACCGAACAAGAAAAAAACCAAGCTTATTCTTGGTTTAAGGACATAAATAAAGATTACGGCAAGGGCAAAGACGGATACGAAACGTATTATTATTACGATTCGAAAACAAATCTTTATTCTACTGTAACGGTTGTCGAAGAAAATGGCGGAGTTGTATATTTACAAGATTCTACTGGAGAAAAACTTCGTTCTACCGACGTTATAAACGCATATTCTACAATAGTTACTAATGGAAGAAGTGCGTATGCATGGAATAAAACGGTTTCTAATCCTATGCCACTCGTTTTATTTGTAATTACGTTGTTGTTGGTACTTATTTCTATGTCGGTATTCCGTTCTCCTGCGGTTGCGTTGATGCCCGACGTAACGGTAAAGCCACTTCGGTCGCAAGCTAACGCCATTATCAATTTAATGGGTACGGCGGGAGGTATGCTTGTTTTGGTAGTCGGTATGATATTTGCTACGGGTAAGTCGTATAATCAATCGATGAGTTACGTCGGATACATATCTGTAGTTTGTGCGATTATGTTGGTGGGATTAGCAGTATTTTTAACTAAGGTTAAAGAAGTTAAGTGGTCGCAAGAAATGTTGCAAGATACCGTCAAATACGGCATAAGCGAAGAGGAAGAAGACGATAAGGAAAAGAGAAAGTTATCAAAAAAAGAGGTTGCATCGTTTATTTTTATCTTGGCGTCGGTAGCTCTTTGGTATATGGGGTATAACGCTGTTACGTCAAAATATTCTCTTTATGCCATAAGCGTGTTACATATGGATTACAACACTACGCTTTTAATTGCTCAAGCGGCAGCAATTATTTCTTACGTTCCTGTAGGATTAATTGCAAGCAAGGTCGGAAGAAAGAAATCTATTCTCGCGGGTGTAATTATGCTTGCCGTTGCGTTTATTGGGGCAACGTTTATGAATTCCGCTTCTTCGCCACTTCTTATGAACCTTCTCTTTATAATAGCAGGCATCGGTTGGGCTACGATAAACGTAAACTCCTTCCCGATGGTAGTGGAACTTGCAAAGGGTGGAGATACCGGTAAATATACGGGATATTATTATACGGCTTCTATGACGGCTCAAGTTGTAACCCCAGTGCTTTCC
>JAZNFL010000049.1:0-3388 GCA_045589135.1 Christensenellaceae bacterium | reverse complement strand
GTCGTTTAAATTATTATTTTTACAATACAAACAAAATTTAATAAACAAAGCACAAAACTTTTAAACTAAAAACACGCATAAACCATGTGTTTTTAGCAAAGACAAACACTTATTATACATCAAATATTTTTTACCTAAACGCAAAAACGAAGACGCACAAAAACTATACGTTTGCCACAAAAATATCACGTAAAACAGATAACCAACACGTAAAACAAAGTTCACAGCCCACCCATATCTAATACATAACCAACACGTAAAACCAATATTAAAAAAATTACACTTATAAAATCAAAGTCCTACACACTACCCCTATACAACGTATAAACAACACGTAAAACAAAGTCCCACACATTACCCCTATCCAACACTTAACCAACACGTAAAACCAATATTAAAAAATTACACTTATAAAATCAAAGTCCCACACATTACCCCTATACAACACTTAACCAACTAATACAAAAGGTTTAAAAATTAACCTAATGAATACAACAATGGCTATTTAAAGCCCAAAAACGCCGTAAAAACAGTAAAAAAAACAAAAACCGACGCAACTACACGTTACGTGCAATTGCGTCGGCTCGTTGCCTTTTATTGCCCTACCTTAAATATTTAAAATAAAGCAATTATTTAGTTTTGTGAAAGCTTATGCTTGTTCTGGCTTATAGTTCCATACGAAGTTAGCTTCAGTATCGTCAGCCCACGAAGATATCCATGTAGAAGATAAAGCTTCTTCGCAAGCAAAGTATACGGTTTGTTCTGCAGTCCAGAGGTTGAAGTTATCTCTTCCGAGATAAGTAACGGATTCCGGAATGTAGAGAGATTTAATATTAGTACAACCGTAGAAGATTTCGTATGCGAGTTTTTCGGTACCTTCGCCAATGACAACGGTTTCGAGATTTACGCTGTTCTTAAACATATAAGCAGAGAGTTCTTCTTGAGCAGGAAGAATAACCTTCTTGAGCTCTAAACAGTTACTAAATGCATATTGTCCAATCTTACCAACACCCTTACTAAGGTCGATTTCTTCGAGTCCGGTATTGTCGAATGCATAAGTTCCGATTTGGATAGCACCGTTTTCTGGGAAGATAACTTCTTTTAATGCAGTACAGTTTTGGAACGTCTTGCTAGGAATGTTATTAAATCCTTCGCCAAATTCTACCTTTCTAAGACTTGTACAGCCGGAGAAGGTTTGCGTAACGATAACCGTATTAGAAAGTGAGCCAGGAAGATAGATTTCTTCGAGTTCTGTACATCCAAAGAATACACCGTAAGTATAACTTGTAGCAGCGCCACCGAGAGTTTCTAAGTTTGCTGGGAACTTAAAGCTCTTTATCTTGGTGTTACGGAATGCATAGTTACCTATATCGGTTATTCCGTCGTGGAGAGTTATACTCTTAAGAGCAGAACCGTCGAACATATAGTTGTCTATCTTTGTGATAGATTCTGGAATAACGATTTCTTCTTTTCCACTGCCTGCAAAGAAGTAGTTACCGGTAAAGGAAGTAACGCTTTCTGGAATTACAAAGGACTTAATACCGGAATTTTGGAAGGTATACGTCTTGAGAGTCGTAACGGTTTCCGGTAAAATTACGGTTTGTAAGTTTGGAGTGTTACGGAATGCATATTGACCGATTTCGGTAACGCCTTCCGGAATAACAACTTCTTCTAATGCAGTTGCTGCGTCGAACGCATAGTTAGCAATAGTAGTATGTCCATCGAGAAGAATAATCTTCTTAACGAGGTCGCAACCTTCGAATGCTGCAGGTCCTATGGTAAGAGTGTTAGGAACTTCTACAACGCCTTCGGTTCCTTCGAGACCGGCAGGATAACATACTAATTTGCCATCGGTGGTGATTAAAGCACCTTCTTGAGAGAAGAACTTAGTGTTGTTAGAATCTACGTTGAAGCCTGCAAGTTGATCACAGTCTGCAAACGCACCTTGATTGATCGTAGCAACCTTAGCAGGAATGTCTACGAATAAGAGTTGAGTTCCTCTAAATGCGTAGTTGCTAATAGTAGTTACTTTGCTACCTATGGTAAGGTTCTTGAGAGAAGTACCGTCGAACGAATAAGAACCAATGCTCGTTACGCTTTCTGGAATAACAACGTTTTCCATCGGAGTGCCTTGGAACGCATAGTTACCAAGCGTAGTCCACTTAGTACCGGTATAAGTAAAGGATTTAAGTCCACTTTCGGTAAACGTGTACGTTCCGGTGGTCGTCATAGCCGTAGGAAGCGCAATGGTTTCGAGCGAAGTACAGTATCTAAACATATAAGGTTTAAGTTGAGCTAAATCGTCAGAAAGCTTAACCTCTGCTAAGGAAGCACAACCTTCGAATACGTAAGAACCTATATACGTATAAGTAGAAGCATCGGAGATATCTACGCTCGTTACACCTGAATTTGTAAACAACTTATTACCAAGATAATTAACACCTGTAAGAATTACCTTACCTTCTTGCAATGCACCTGCTTGACCAATCGTGGTAAGAGACGTACAACCTTCGAAGGTGTTACCGCCGAATCCGTAGAAGTCCGGATGAAGAACTACGGTCGTTAAGTTTACACAATTGAGGAATACGTTAGCTGCATAAGAAGAAGACGTACTATAGAGATAAGAATCTTTTGCAGTTGCAGAATATCTCGTGTTAAGAGTAGAGGTAGGCATTGTAAAGGAAGTAAGTCCACTGTTTTGGAAGGTTCCTTTACCAAGCCATTCTACACTGTTAGGAACGTTTATTTGGGTAAGCGCCGTACAATCTTGGAACATCGTAGAGTTAAGCTTAGTTAAGTCTTCGCTTAAAATAACGTTGGAGATTAACTCTGCACCGCTAAATTCGGAAGTACCAAAGGTAGTAATGTTGCTTAAATCGATTATACCCTTCTTTTCTTCTGTGTATTCTCCAACGCAAACGGTTGTAAGGCTTACACAGTTCAAGAAAGTAGAACCCTTCATCGTAATTAAATCTGGAGAGATAATTACAGTAGTAAGGTAATCACAACCCGTAAACGCACTTGTACCGTTTATAGTGGTTACCATAGAAATATCTATGGTTTTAAGTCCAGTACTGTGGAATACGGAAGAACCAATTTTGATGCAGTTTTCCGGAATAATAATACTCTCAAGAGAAGTACAATTCTTAAATACGGTATTGCCGATTTCTTTTAATCCTGCAGGAAGGTTAACTTCTGCTAAATCTGCACAGCCGGAGAACAATACGTTGTCGAGCTTAGTTACGCCTGTAGGTATAGTTATCTTGGTAAGACCACTATTTTGGAAGGTATAAGTACCGGTAGCAGTCAACTTAGAAGGTAATTGGATTTCTTTAAGAGCGTAACAGTTGTTAAACATATAATTGCCGAGTTTGGTCATGTTATCGTT
>JAZNFL010000048.1:0-5199 GCA_045589135.1 Christensenellaceae bacterium | reverse complement strand
TAGCAAAAAAATACGGATTTGCGTTTAAAATCGTGACCTTAGACGGAGATTTGCTTTCTCCTTCCGGAACGATGTCTGGTGGATCGAGAAGACAAAATACGACAAACCTTCTTGCAATGGATCGCCAACTCGAAGAAACGGGCAAACAACTCGTTCTTAAACGTTCGGAGATGCAAAAACTTACGGCAAATAAGGATAATTTAACTAACCAAGTCAACGAACTCGTAGAAAATTTAAACGATTTAAACCAACAACTTCAAGAAAAACGCCAAGAATTCGCTTCTGCAAAAGAAAGACTTTCTGCAGTAGAAGACAACGTTAAAAACGTAGACGGCGAGATAGAAAAGAACAAAGACGTAATAGCTCTTATAAATACGAGAATTAACGAAATAGATTTCGAATATTCAGAAATGGAGTCGGGCAACGAGCAAATTTTAAAAGAAAAAGACTCGGCAAATCAAGAGTTGTCCAAAGAAACGGAGATTAAAAAACTCCAAGATAAAAGAGCTTCTTTGGTTGACGAAAACACGGAGATTCAGACAAAACTTGCTCAGCTTAACACGGGTATAGAAAACGCAGAAACGGATATTAAGCGTATCGTAAACGATATGTCGTTGTGTTCTCAAGTTATAGAGAAAAACAGAGATAATATCTCTTCTGACGAAAAAATTATCGACGCTTTAGTAAAAGAAACGGAAAAATCCGCGCTTTCTAAAGAAGAAAAAGAAGCAATCGACAACCTTAGAGCAGAGTTGCAGTCTTACGACGAAAAGAAAAAGGCTTTAAACGACGCCGTTACGGAAGATAACGCTTTAAGAGATCAACTTTCGCAAGAGATACAACGTCTTAACGAACGCAAGTTTGGGGAAGAAAACGCCCTTACGAGAGTAGATGCAGAACTCGAATATTTGCAAGAGAGAATTTACACCGAATATCAAGAAACTTACGAAACTTGCAAGGACAAAAAAGACGATAATTACGATTTTATGAAGGGCAACGACGAAATCAATCGTCTTAAAAAACGTATATCTTCTCTCGGAAGCATCAATGCAAACGCAATAGAAGACTACGAAGCCCAAAACGCAATTTATCAAGATTATATGACTCAAAAAGCCGATCTCGAAAAGGCGGAATCCGACCTTAAAGAAGCAATTGGTGCTCTTACCCAAGAGATGACCAAAACTTTTGACGAAGGTTTCGAAAAGATCAGAGAAAACTTTAAGAGAATCTTTAAAGAACTTTTCGGTGGTGGTAAAGCCGATCTCGTACTCGATTATACCGATTGCGTAGATCCTCTCGATGCAGGTGTAGAAATTTTGGCAGAGCCACCGGGAAAGAAGCTTCAAAAAATCTCGCTTTTATCCGGTGGAGAAATGGCTCTTACGGCTATAGCTATACTTTTTGCTATACTCAGATTAAGACCAATGCCATTCTGCGTGTTGGACGAAATAGAGGCGGCACTCGACGACGCCAACGTAGAAAGATTTGCTAATTATTTAAAGCGTTTCTCAGAAGATACGCAATTTATCGTTATTACACACAAAAAGGTAACGATGGAAAAAGCAGACGCGCTCCACGGTGTAACCATGGAAGAAAAGGGCGTGTCTAAAACGGTATCCGTTAAATTTGCAGATATAGATTCGGTTGCTCTTTAACGAATGCCACGGCGATACTTTGTGTTTAAATAATTTATATCCGTGCGATTAATATTATTAAACCATTTTAGTCGCATGGATAAGCGTTATATAGTTACAAGGTATCGTTTTTAGTAAAAATTTATAAATAGGCGTCGCTTGGTGGCGACGAAAAGGAGACTGATATGGGTTTTTTCGGAAAACTCTTTGGCGCACTTAAAAAGACCAAAGAAACTTTATCTAAAAAACTTACTGCATTATTTACGGGAGATAAAATAGGCGAGGACTTTTACGAAGAATTAGAAGAAATTTTAATTACTTCCGACATATCCGTAAAAACGGCAATGGAAATCGTTGACGATCTTAGAGATAAGATGATAGACGAAAAAGTCAAAGATAAAGAATACGTAGTTAAATCTTTAAAAGAAACTTTAACGGAGTATTTAAACAGGGCAGAGCCTATTAACTTACAATATCCTGCAGTTATAATGGTTATAGGGGTAAACGGCGTAGGTAAGACGACGTCTATCGGCAAACTTGCAAATTATTACGTAAAAAAAGGAAAGTCGGTAACCATAGCCGCTGCGGATACGTTTAGAGCTGCAGCCGCAGATCAATTGACTGTTTGGGCGGATAGGGCAAAGGTTCGTATAGTTAAGCACGAAGAAGGTGCAGATCCGTCTGCAGTCGTTTATGATGCAGTTTCTTCTGCTAAAGCAAAAAACACAGATATTCTCATTATCGACACCGCAGGAAGACTGCACGTAAAGTCCAACCTTATGGAAGAACTTAAAAAGATGAATAGAGTAGTTGACAGAGAATTTCCTAACGCAACCTTCTATAAGTATATAGTGTTAGACGCAACGACAGGACAAAACGCTTTAAGTCAAGTCGAAGCTTTTAACGACGCTATCGGTATCGACGGAATAATACTCACAAAGCTTGACGGAACGGCAAAAGGCGGATTCGTAATTTCTCTTACCAACGAATTAGAAGTGCCCGTAAGCTACGTCGGCGTTGGAGAAAAACTCGAAGATATAGAGGAGTTTAACGCAGAAGAATTTGTGGAAGGAATTTTAGGCTAACGACGTTTTTACGATTTACGTTATGCGTAAAAACAACAAAAATATAACAAATTGATATTTTTACAAACAAAAAGGTTGTATTGTAATTTATTAAGTTTTGCAAGGAGAAAATTATGTTGTTTTCTACACAAACCGAATATATATGTAAAGTTTTCGGGATAGAAGAAGGTTTAAAGATTTTATCGCAATCGGGATTTTCCGCCGTGGATTTTTCTATGTTTATACAAGAAACGGAATCGTTGGTTTACGCCGAAGATTATCGCCAAAAGGCGTTAGAAATAAAATCTATCGCAGAAAAATACGGTCTTGTGTTTAACCAAGCCCACGCACCTTTCGGTGGTGGATACGACCACTATACTCAAAACATCATTCCAAAACTTCCAAAGGCAATAGAGTTTGCTTCTATCTTGGGGGCTAAAAATATCGTTATACATCCAATTCAAAACGGAAGATATTACGGTAGAGAAAAAGAACTCTTTGATAACAACGTAGAGTTCTATCGCAGTTTAGCACCTTACGCAAAAAAGTTCGGTATTAAAATAGCTATAGAAAACATGTGGCAACACCATCCGTATACGAGAAACATTTGCGACGACGTTTGTGCTCCTCCGGAAGAGTTAGCACAAATTTACGACGTGTTAAACGATCCGGAAGCTTTTACCATTTGTTTGGATTTAGGACACGTTGCTCTTTGCGGAAGAGAGCCGGAAGATGCGATTAAGGTTATTGGACACGATAGGCTCGGTTGTATACATGCGCACGACGTCGATTATAAGTCTGATATGCATACCGTACCCGGTTGTGCAAAATTAAATTGGGACAACATTTGCAAAGCACTTGGAGAGATAGACTATAAGGGGGATTTTACCTTAGAAGCCGATGCGTTTTATTTTAACGCATTAAAAGAAGTTTTACAAGATGCTTGTAAATATATGGCGTCGGTTGCAAAGGCTTTGGCAAACAGAACCGATAGTTACCGTAAGAAATCTTAATTTATTTAATAAATTTGCGTCTGTTAAGCTTTTTTGCTTGACAGACGTTTTTTTTAAGTGTATAATACCTAACTGTAAGGCAAAAAAGCTTTACACTTGCGCGGTTAAAGTTTACCGCATTCGGAGAGAGTATGGATAAGAATTTTATTTACGCCGAGCTCAACGCCGTGTATGGTCAACTTCTTACCGAAAAGCAGAGAGATATAACTGATTTGTATTATTCTCAAGATTTATCCCTTGGAGAGATAAGCGAAATAAAAAAGGTAACCAGACAAAGCGTTTTGGACACTTTAGAAAAGTCTCGCCAATCCTTGTCTTTTTACGAAGAAACGCTTGGCGTATACGCAAAAAGATTAAAGTTTTTGGATCTTGCACAAAGGGTTTCTAAAGACGATTCTTCTTTAGGAGAAGAAATAATCCGAATATTGGAGGATAATTAAATGTCTGTATTTTCAGGTCTTAGCGAAAAACTGAATAATATTTTCGGTAAGCTTACAAAAAGAGGAAAACTTACCGAACTCGATATAAAACAAGCAATGAGAGAAGTTCGTATAGCGCTTCTCGAGGCAGACGTAAATTTAGGCGTTGCCAAAAAATTTATTGCTACCGTTTCAGAAAAAGCCGTTGGACAAGAAATTTTAAAAAGTTTAAGTCCGGCACAACAAGTAATTAAAATCGTAAACGAAGAACTCATTGCCCTTATGGGTAGTGCAAACAGCAAATTAGAAGTTTCTTCCACCCCTCCAACCGTCATAATGATGTGTGGACTTCAAGGTGCAGGTAAGACAACGCTTACCGGTAAACTTGCTCTTTATTTAAAAAAGCACGGTAAAAAACCTCTTATCGCCGCTTGCGACGTCTATCGTCCGGCAGCAATAAATCAAGTTAAAGTCGTAGGAGAAAAGGCAGGAGTAGAAGTATTCGAGCGAGGACAAATCAATCCCGTAAAAATTGCTACGGAAGCCGTAGAACACGCAAAAAAATTCGGTTATGACACTGTAATATTGGATACGGCGGGCAGACTCCACATAGACGAAGAATTGATGACGGAGTTAGAAAACATAGTTTCTGCCGTTCATCCAACGGAAATTCTTTTGACGGTCGACTCTATGACCGGACAAGTTGCAGTAAACGTTGCAGAGACGTTTAACAACCGTTTAGAGATAACGGGCGTAGTTTTAACTAAGCTCGACGGAGATACGAGAGGTGGTGCGTGCCTTTCTATAAAGGCAGTAACCGGAAAGCCTATAAAGTTTTCTAGCGTAGGAGAAAAACTTACGGATTTAGAGCCTTTCTATCCCGATAGAATGGCTAATAGAATCTTGGGCATGGGCGACGTTTTGTCGCTTATCGAAAAGGCTCAAGAAGCTGTTAGTGAAGAAGAAGCCAAGAAAATGGAGAAAAAGTTTAGGGAAAACTCTTTCACCCTTAACGACTTCCTCGCTCAATTCGAAACCATGAAAAAGATGGGCGGGATAAAAGATATTC
>JAZNFL010000047.1:0-2510 GCA_045589135.1 Christensenellaceae bacterium | reverse complement strand
TACAAAAAGCTTCGGAGATAATTTCTTTAATCGGTGTAATATTATTCGTTGGTGCCGTTATTATGACTGTATGGTCGGGTATTTCTTATTTTGTTAAAAATAAGCAAGTTTTAAAATAAATGAAAATTAATTTATTATACGTTACGGACAAAGGCGATGTAGAGAGTAGATTTCCTGTAAAAATAGCCAAAACGTTAGGAAAATATTGCTATTATTTTAGTAATTCTATAGCTGTTTCTAACAGCGAAGAAGACGTTGCTTCGGCTATAGGATATCTTTCGGTTGTAGGAGAATACCTTGTAGTCGTCGATAAAAACCAAACAGTAAAACAAGTTTTAAACAAAAAAAATTCTCAAGAATTTCAATCGTATAAGATTGTTAAACTCGGCAATTGTAAGGTTTGTTTTGTGGACGATACGCAAGAAGGATTAGATTTTATAGAAAAAGAACTCGTTACGGAATTAAATGCTTTTACCGGTAAAAATTTTTATAATTTAACTTTTGGGTTCGTTGGAGTTGATAAAGAAGCTTTAGAAGACGTTTTAAATCAAGCCGTTAAGGTTTCGGAAAACACTTTATATTATCAAATAGTAGAAGACGGGGTAGACTTAAAACTTCAAATAATATACGACAACAAAACACCAAAGGCGATCGTAGACAAACTAAATAAAAGCATAATAATAAATTTTAATAAAAATATTTATGCGGAAGAAGACGTAACTTTAGAGCAAAGACTCGTCGATATGGCAAAGTTAAGACGTGTCGTTATTTCTACTGCAGAATCTTTTACCGGTGGGAAAATATCTTCCACGATAATTTCCGTTCCAGGAGCAAGCGAGATTTTTTACGAAGGCGCTATAACTTATAATACAAATGCAAAAATCCAACGCTTAGGGGTTTCGGAACAAACCATTAAAGAAGAAGACGTGGTAAGTGCCTCGGTTGCCGGTCAAATGGCGAGAGGACTACTTATTCAGGGTAATTGTCAACTTGCTATTTCTACTACGGGGTATTCCGGACCTTCTTCTTCGGCAGGTTTGCCGGTTGGTCTTTGTTATATATGTATTGGCATGGACGATAAGTACGATATTTACAGATATAAGTTCGATGGCGATAGAGAAGGCGTAATGAAGACCGCAACTAAGTTTGCTATTCTTCACGCTATTCACGCAATTAAAGATATTTAGTAAAAAATCTTTTAAATATGACTAAAATTGTCATATATAAACGTTAAAATATAGATATAAAATATACATATGGAGAAAATTATGAACGACAAACAAAAAGCATTAGAACAGGTACTTGGTCAAATTGAAAAGCAGTATGGTAAGGGTGCAATAATGAAGCTTGGTGACGAAGCAAGAAACGTCGGTATAGAAGTTATTCCTTCCGGCTGTTTAGCTCTTGACGTTGCTTTAGGTATAGGTGGTTTTCCTCGTGGAAGAATAATAGAAATATATGGACCGGAGTCTTCCGGTAAGACGACGGTTGCATTACACGCTATTGCCGAAGCACAAAAAATGGGAGGGATAGCCGCTTTTATTGATGCGGAACACGCCCTTGATCCTGCGTATGCGGCTAATTTAGGCGTAGATCTCGATAATCTTTACGTTTCTCAACCGGATACGGGAGAACAAGCACTTGACATTACCGATAGTTTAGTTAGAAGTGGTGCTGTAGATTTAATAGTAATAGACTCCGTTGCGGCTTTGACTCCTAAGGCAGAAATCGAAGGAGATATGGGGGACTCTCACGTTGGTCTTCAAGCAAGACTTATGTCGCAAGCATTAAGAAAACTTACAGGTGTAACCAACAAGAGTAAAACTTGCGTTATATTTATCAATCAATTGAGAGAAAAAGTCGGCGTTATGTTTGGCAATCCGGAAACCACTACCGGCGGTAAAGCGCTTAAATTCTATTCGAGCATAAGACTCGACGTAAGAAAAGCAGATTTATTAAAAGAGTCTACCAACGCTATAGGTAACAGAACTAAAGTTAAGGTTGTTAAAAATAAACTTGCTCCTCCTTTTAAAACTGCGGAATTTGATATAATTTACGGTAAAGGGGTATCTCAAGAAGGCTGTATTCTCGATTTGGGCGTAGAGTGCGATATAATAACTAAGAGTGGAAGTTATTTCTCTTATAACGGAGAAAGATTTGCTCAAGGAAGAGAAAAGGCTAAAGACTATCTTGAAAACAATCCAGAAGTTAAAAATCGCCTTTACGAATTGATAATCAAAAAGACTCTTTTGGGAGAAGTAGAAGCCGAAGAAACTGCAGAATAATCGAGATTTTATTCTATGATATTTGCGTATAAAAATAAGCGGATATGCAATTTTTTGCATATCCGCATTTTTTATTGATAATAATTGTTTTTGTCGATGATAAAATTCTATTTTGTGATATATACAAAAGTGCTATTAATAGACCTGAATAAAATTGTTAATTATCACGGCTATTTTATAAAAAAATAGTCAATTTGGAGCGTATTCTTTAAAATATATATTGAC
>JAZNFL010000046.1:0-4995 GCA_045589135.1 Christensenellaceae bacterium | reverse complement strand
TAAAATAGCGATTAATTTATTACAACGTTATTGTAACATATTAGAGAATAAAATTCAATTATTTACAGTAAAATTGTAATTTAATATTAATAAAAATAAGGAGAAGAAAATCATGAAAAAGTTTTCACTAATTGCTTTGCTAATCGTAACGATTGTTTGCACGTGTTGTTTAGCGGCTTGTGGAGTGCAGATGCCGGAGTCTTCCGAATCTGCTTCCGTCACAACCTACAAGGTTACGTATGCTTCCGGTGAGGGGGAAGAAGCTGCTCCGGAAGAAAAGTCTTACGAAGAAGGTGCTGTTATTACCCTAGCAGAAAACACCTTTCGTTACGAAGGTTATAAGTTTGCCGGATGGAAAGAAGCTGATACTATATATCAAGTAGGAGATACTTACACTATAACGGAAAACGTAACCTTTAATGCAGTTTGGGAGGCTATAAATTATTCTATAGTCTTTAATCCTAACGGTGGTAACGCCGTTATGAGCGATTTAACGGCTAAATACGGAGAAGAAGTTATGCTTACTGCTAATGCCTTTACTCACCCACAAAATGTTTTTATGGGATGGGCATTAAGCGCGGACGGAGAAGTTGTTTATGCAGAAGAAGACATTGTTCTAAACCTTGCGTCTACCGATCTTGCAACTGTTAATTTGTATGCAATATGGAAAGAGCCCGAGGCTGCAGAGTTTTCGCAAGCTAGTTACGTTTACGATTTATCCGGAGCTAACGATCTCGAACTCCCGCTTAATCTTAAAGGTAATAACCTCTATTACGTAACGATTAACGACACAATTCTAGATACAGAACTTTATACTTACGATACTATAACAAAATGTTTAGTGATTAACGAAGATTACTGCTTATCGCTCGAAAAAGCAGAGTACGTTGTTACTGCTATTACCGATTCCGGAGCAGAAGACGTCGCTACTTGTACGGTTACTGTAATGAATTCTATAGTAACGTCTTTTGATAGTGAAACAAATAAAGCAATCGTTTACGGTAAAAACGACAAAGTTACGTTTGACGTGAACTTTGGGGAATGTTCTATAACTAAGTTGTTGGCAGGCAACGTTGAAGTTCCTACACAATATTACTCATTAAAAGATAATATTTTAGAAATTAGCGGAGAATGGATTTCTAAATTTGTATTTAGTGTAGATTTTAAAATTTATCTTTCTAATAACGATAATTATTCCTTTACCGTTAGTAATAATGTTTTATTCTACACCGATTATGACGTTACTACAATTCATAACGATAGCCAATCCGACACAGGTCTTAACCCGCTTTATCAATATGCAAGCAACGTTTCTATAGTAGAAGCACCTCAAAATAGTAATATGGATGGTAAAGTGTTAAAAATTACCCCAAACACAACCGAAGTTCAATACGATTGCAATGGTTATTTAACGTTAAAGACAGATAACTCTATGCATGGAACTTGGGTAGCTCCGGGATTTAAGGTTGGTAAATACTATGCCGTAAATTTTGATTATTATACCGTTAATACTTCGGTAGGAACTTTCGAGTATAGAGGGTACCTTGCTAAAAGTTATAATAAAGAATTGCTTTTAGGTAAAGAAAATGATAACATCTTACATCATTTCAGCGATATAATTTCTTACGATCAAATTGATGGTGACGGATTGTACTTATATGCAAAATTTATTGGCGGAGGCGGAGAAGTTTACGTTGATAATTTCCAAGTTATAGAACTTGACGCACCTATAACCGTAACTTGTGACGAATACGATTATAGCTCGGGAGAAGATTATACATTTACGGTTAGTAACGATTTAATAATAACGGGTATTTTAGTCGACGGAAAAGAAGTTGAATACGTTAAAGAAGGTATAAACGTTACTCTTGCAAAAGATTTAATGAAAACCTTCGAGCCGGGCAAGCACACTATAACTGTTAAGACTTTACTTTATAATCAAGATGCAACCTTTACGTCAAGAGATAATTCAAAAGCGGAAGCAACAATTGACAAATATTCTTACGTTTATAACTCTGACGATTTAACGGTAGAAGGAACTTTTATTTCGGTAAGCGTAACCGAAGCATTCCTTAGTTGTGATACCGTAGTTTTCGAAGAAGGTGACGAAACAGGTGGTTCTTACGATTACGATCTTATTAAAGATGCACCTATAAATATTGAGTATTTTACCATTGTTGATGGTAAATTGATTATCAATAAAGAACTTTTAAATAAGTGTTATGGTCAAAGTAAATTAACTATCGTATTTAACAATGGAGATATCGTAACGCTTACAATAAACAGTAACGTTGCTATATTTAGTGATTTTGATACGACTCATTTCAATATGCCTTTGGGATCTTCTATAAACGGATATATTTCACAAGATTCTATGTCCATGTCTATAGTAGAGGACGATAAAAACAACAAAATGTTGCGTTATTATCCATACGACTGTCAACAAGGCCACGCACATGCCGGGGCTAACTGGATTTATCTTTTCGAAACTTCTTGGGGACCTTTTGGTTATTATTTGAAAGGATTAAACGCAGAAAAAGATTATATATTAACTTTTGATTACACAACTGTTGCTACGGATTCTCAAAGCCAAAAATATTATTTTGGAATGTCTAACAATGCAGACGCTGCAACCAAACATTACTTAACCGATAAACAAGGAACTTTTGAATTTAAGATAATTGGTGGAAACTTAAATCATTCTCGTTTTGGTATTGGTTGCGATTTACCTTTTGTGGAAAATTGCTATTTATTAATTGATAATTATCGTATTATCGAAGTAGAAAAGCCACAAACGTTATCTTACGTTTATAATTCAGGAGATATCACTATACAAGGAAACTTTGCCAATAAGACGGTTTCTTCCGTTACAAGAACTAATTCCGGTTACTTTGCAGGAAGTCATCAATTTGATAGTTCACCGGTAAACGTAGACGTAAAATTCTTTACCGTAAACGAAAAATCCTTAGTTATCAGCAAAGATTTCTTAAATATGCTTTATGCTACCACAAACTTGGTAATAAAGTTTACCGATGGTAGTAGTTACGAATTAAACGTCAAGAGTAACACTGTTTATTTTACCAACTTCGATGAAACTTTCTTGCATATGCCTTTTACTACCGAGGGTGGTATTAACGGTTATATTACTCAAGACAGCGCACAACTTTCTCTTTTCGAAAGCAACGGCGACCATATGCTTCGTTACTGTACGGCAGAAGCATATCACGGACACGCTACGTCGGCACCTTATAACTTAGTAATGTTATTTAATACCGTATGGAGCGGAAAGACCGATTATTGTCAAATTATGGAAGCCAACAAAAACTATGCTATTAGTTTTGATTACGTAATTGTAAACGCAGAAGGCAAAATTGCAAATTATAGCTTTATAAAAGAAAATTCTGCCGGGGTATACGACAAGACTTCTTTAGATGCAAATGCCGGAAGTTTTAGCACTACCATTTTGGGAGGTTCAGACGTTTATCGTATAGGAATAAGCACGGACGAAGTTGGTGGTGTTGAAGGATGTTATTTGTTGATTGACAATTATCGCATTATGGAGATTGCCTAAACTTTAAGGAGTAAAAAATGAATAAAAAACTAACTTTAATTTTGGCTTTTTGTTTGTTGTTACCGTTATGCTTTGCTTCGGCAAGCATAACGGCTAAAGCAAAAAAACAAATTTATGTTGCAGGTGGAACGCAAAAGGTTGAGTTCTCAGATAAATGCGATCAATTTGATTTATATACCGAATTTAATCAACCGATGTATTATTTGCAAAATCGATTATATGCGCCTTCGCTAACAGAATGTAAAGCCATTTATAGGGGTGGAGAATTTTTAGACGTACAAGTAGAAGTGGATATTACTTCTATAAATCCTAACGGTTTGTTGGATTCCGGTATATACGTTCAAGCCAGCAAGCCCGGCAAGTATCAAGACCAAATAACGGCGTGGTGTGTTAATTTAGAACGAGAAGTAAACGGTAAATATTATAAGGTTAAACTTCACCGTTTCGAAAATAATTTTTGGAAGGGCGTTCAAGTAGAAACAAAAGAAATTAACGTAAGCGATACTTACCGTTTAAAAGTAGTCGTTTTAAACGGCGTTTTATATGCTTACGTTGACGATGGAGAGTGTTTATTTACTTATTATATTGGAAATGCGGTTGGAAAGGTTGGATTAAGAGCTTTTTACGCTCCTAATTATTTTACTAACTTTTCTGTAACGGCTCCAAATATTAGTTTAAACACTAATTTGTTTCAACAAAAGATAGAGCAACTTGAAAAATTAGATCTTGATTTATATACGACGATTACCGCAAATAATCTAAAAACAACTTTAGAAAAAGCTAAAAACTTAATAAATGGAGAGATTTCTCAACCTTTATTAGAAATTTGTTATGCGGAACTCATTAAGGCGGAAAACGCATTGATTAAGTTGTGTACAAAAGAAGACCTTGTCAGCTTAGTTGAAATTGGAAAAAACGCACAACAACAAACGAACGTTTACACAAAAAACTCAATTTCTTCTTTAAAAGTAGTTTTAGAAAATTGTCAAAAGGCTATCGAGAGCGAAAACATACAAGAAATTTCTTATTGGTATCAAAAACTCGAATATAAACTTGATACTTTAATTAAATACGGAGGTTAACATGAGAAAAATTTTAACCTTTATTTTAAGTTCGTTAATGATGGTTTTAAGTTTTTTCCCTACTTATAATGGCGTTGCTTTAAGCAAAACTTTGGCTAACGACAGTAAGGATAACGATTTAACGGTTACCACGCCAACGGTGCAACTTTCGGAGGATATGATGACTAAAACAGAGAGAGAATATTACAACTTTATCAATAATTTAGAAAAATTCCCGGTTAATTTTATCTATAAAGACAATTATTATAGTGGTTTTTCTTCAAAGTTTTTTAGTTTGCAATCACAAACGACTACTGAGCAACCAAATAAAATTTTAACTGTAACTCAATTATCTTTGCAAGA
>JAZNFL010000045.1:0-2774 GCA_045589135.1 Christensenellaceae bacterium | reverse complement strand
TATCAAAAAGACTTTACGTTAAACAAAATAGAATAGAAAGATACGCAGCCCCTAAGGACGTTAAGACTTATCTTGACAAGATTGACGTAATTATTAAAGAAAAATCAAAACTTTTTACGTAAAACGCCTTAAAAATAGTTGCGATTTTATGTAAATATATGTTAATATATTTATGGTACTTTGACTAGGTTGCACGAAGACTCAACGGCGACTTTGTCAATAGAATAATAATTTCCATATAGGAGGATAAAACAAATGGAAAAAGAAAAGAAAACTCAAATTATCGAACAGTACAAAAGACACGAAGGAGATACTGGTTCGGTAGAAGTACAAGTAGCTATTTTAACTGAAAGAATTAACCATCTTAACGAGCACCTTAAAACTAACAAGCACGACAACCACTCTAGAAGAGGTCTTATGAAGATGGTTGGTAAGAGAAAGGGTCTTTTAGATTATCTTAAACAAACTGATATCGAAAAGTACAGAGATCTTATTGCTAAACTCGGTTTAAGAAAGTAATTTTATTGTTGGGGGGAGTATTTTATAATTCCCCCTTTTTTCTTAGTTATAAAGTTTATAGTTACGCATAATAAAGTTGTATAAAATTTGATATAGAAAACCAACTCTTAAAAACGCTTTTTAAGAGACAATATAAACAGATTTAATAGGAGAAAGAAAATGGTTTTAAAAGAAAAAATGTTCGAAAACCCGAGAGAATTTAAAACGGTTATCGGTGGCAGAGAAGTCATCGTAGAGACGGGTAAGTATGCGCAACAAGCAAACGGTGCTTGTCTTGTAAGATGTGGGGACACAGTTGTTCAAGTAACCGTAACTATGGCAGCTAAAGCAAGAGAAGGAATGGACTTTTTCCCTCTCAGTGTAGATTACGAAGAAAAAATGTACGCCGTTGGTAAAATACCGGGCGGATTTAAAAAGAGAGAAGGTAGAGCTAGCGACAAGGCTATTTTGACCTCTCGTCTTATCGATAGACCGATAAGACCGTTATTCCCTAAGGGAATTTTTAACGACGTAGTTGTTATTGCCACTGCTTTATCGGTTGATAGAGATATTGCTCCAGAACCTTTTGCAATGCTTGGTTCTTCTATAGCTCTTTCTATTTCTGATATTCCATGGGCTGGACCTACCGGTTCGGTTGTCGTTGGTATCGTTGACGGAGAATACGTTATCAATCCTACCGTAGAACAAAAAGAAAAGAGCACCTTAGCCCTTAACCTTTCCGGTACTAAGGATGCTATAATGATGGTAGAAGCAGGCTCTAAAGAAATTTCTGACGACGAGATGGTAGGAGCTATACTTTTCGGTCACGAAGAAATCAAGCGTCAATGTGCTTTTGTAGAAGAAATACAAAAAGAAGTTGGCAAGCCTAAGCTCGAAATGGAACTTTATCACGTTCCGGAAGAAATCGACGAGGCTGTAAGAGCTTTTGCGAGTGTTAAATTAGACGAAGCTTTAAATACTTTCGATCGTCAAGAAAGATCTGATAGACAAGACGCTGTAACGGCGGAAACACTTGCTCATTTTGCGGAAATTTATCCTGATCAAGAAAGAGAAATTAACGACGCTCTTTATTATCTTACCAAAGAAAAGGTTAGAGCAAAGATAACCAACGAAGGCGTACGTCCTGACGGAAGAACTCTTACAGAAATAAGAGATATTTGGTGCGAACACGGTTTACTTCCAAGAGTTCACGGAAGCGGACTCTTTACGAGAGGACAAACTCAAGTTCTTACCACTTGTACGCTCGGAACTATCTCCGAAGTGCAAAAACTCGAAGGTCTTGACGAAGAAGAAGAAAAGAGATATATGCATCACTATAACATGCCGGGATATGCTTCCGGAGAAGCAAGAGCTTTAAAGAGCCCGGGAAGAAGAGAAATCGGACACGGCGCTTTAGCAGAAAGAGCACTTCTTCCTGTTATTCCTTCCGAAGAAGAATTCCCTTATTCTATAAGACTCGTTTCAGAAGTTTTATCTTCTAACGGTTCTACCTCTCAAGCTTCCGTTTGCGGATCTACTATGGCTCTTATGGATGCAGGTGTTCCTATTTCTAGCCCTGTTGCTGGTATTGCTATGGGACTTATTAAGGACGTAGAATCCGGAAAGGTTTCCGTTATGTCGGATATTCAAGGATTAGAAGACTTCCTTGGAGATATGGACTTTAAGGTTGCAGGAACAACCAAGGGTATCACTGCAATCCAAATGGATATTAAGATCAAAGGTATAGACGAAGCAATTCTTCGTAAAGCAATTTCTCAAGCAAACGAAGGAAGACAATATATACTCAACAAGATGCTTGAATGTATCCCTGCAGTTGCTCCAAGCGTAAGCAAATATGCTCCTAAGATTATTTCGTTTAACATTAATCCAGAAAAGATTAAAGACGTTATCGGATCTCAAGGTAAGGTTATCAATAAGATTATCGAAGATTGTGGTGGCGCAGATCTTATCAAGATCGATATTAACGACGACGGAAGAGTAAACGTAGCAGACTTTAGCGAAGGAACAGAAAACGCTCTTATGGCAAAGAAGATAATTCTTGCTATTGCTAAAGATCTCGAAGTTGGCGATATGTTTATCACTACCGTTGCAAGAATTTTACCAAGAACGGGTGCTTTCTGCGAACTTGCTCCGGGCAAAGACGGAATGATTCATATTTCTAAAATGAGCGATAAGAGAATCAACAGCGTAGAAGACGTTCTTGCTATTGGCGATACCGTTAAAGTAGAAATTATTAAGATTGGCGAAAAGGGTAT
>JAZNFL010000044.1:0-1974 GCA_045589135.1 Christensenellaceae bacterium | reverse complement strand
TCTAAAAAACAAATACAAAATCATTTTTATCTCCTTATTTAAAGATTAAATTGCGTTTAAAATAAACTCCGACTTATACGTAAACTCTACCCGTATATTGTTGACCGTAAAAAATGCGTTTATACGCCTATCAAAGTTTTTACTATGGGATCAAAATGTTGTTATCTTAAACACTTGCAACTTTAACAAAAGATTTATCCCCATCTCGTAACTAACCCCAACAAAAAGACAAGCATGCGTTCTATCTTAAAAAGTTAAAGAATAGATTTTTAAAGAGGTAACGCTTATTAAACAGATTATTAAAACGACCGTTATGGTCACCGCCTTGTCTTGTGCGGAACGCTTTATAGGTTTTTTATACAGAATATTTTTATCAAGAAATTTAGGGGCAGAAGCAGTAGGAATATACCAAATAACTTTATCCGTATTTGGAGTTTTGTTGACGGTTGCCTCTTCCGGAATCCCCATAACGGTTTCCAGAATGATAACCAAGTTTAGAACACAAAAAAATCCGCTTGCAGAAAAACAAACGGTTTCCGGCGGAATATTTATTTGTCTTTTGTTTACTATATCCGTAAGTCTTATAATTACGTTCTTCCCTAAGTCTTTTTCTTTCGTTTTTTCTGACTCGAGATGTATGGATTTATTGCTAATTATATTACCCGGATTATCCATTACGTCAATATATGCAGTAATACGAGGATTTTTTTGGGGAAACAAACTCTTTACTTCTTATTCTTTAATAGAATTTATAGAAGAAGCCGTTATGTTTTGCGTAGGGATTTTCCTTATAAAAACCGCAACTTCTCCATTAAACGGAGTAATGCGCGCAGGGGTAGCAATCGTAGCGAGTTATGCGGTTTCTTTCGTTTTGTCTATTGCGGTATTCTTTAAAAAAGGCGGAAAACTCGCCTCTCCTTTACCACAGCTTAAACCGCTTATAAACGCTTCTCTCCCAATAACGGCAATGCGAACTTCCACCTCATTAATAAACTCTTTGGTGGCGGTTTTACTGCCGATAGGACTTATAAACGCAGGCATAGCAAAAGAACAAGCTATTGCTTCGTATGGAGAACTTTCTGGAATGGCAATACCTCTTTTGTTTATACCGTCTACGGTAATTGGAGCTATCGCCTTGGTTTTAGTTCCAGAACTATCCGAAAACTATTACAATAACAATAATCAAGCTCTAAAAAACAATATAGAAAAAGCAATAAACGCTTCGGTTTTTATCTCTTGTCTTATCGTGCCCGTATTTATCTCCCACGGAAAAGAAATAGGCAACGTTATCTACAAAAACCAAAACGCCGGTGTGTATCTATCGTATTCTGCAGGAATTATGCTCCCGATGAGTTTGAGCATGATAACGACGAGTCTTTTAAATTCTATTAACAAAGAAAAAAGCACTTTACTTTATTACTTTTTTGGAGCGTCAGCAACAGTATTGAGCGTATATTTTTTACCGAGATTTATAGGAACGTACTCTTACGTCGTCGGTCTGTTTTTAAGCTATTTTATCTGCGCCGTATTAAACCTTTATAAACTCTTTAAATCCACCGTAAAAAAACCAAACGTTTTACCTTTTATAGGAATTTCTATAATAATAGTAATCGTATCGACAGCCTTTGGCTTTACAATTAAAAGCTTAATATCCAAGGCGATAAATAACGTTTTTGCTTACTTTATTTCTATGGTAATAACAACCGTATTCGTTGCAATTTTTTACGCTGTGTTTTTCCCTAAAAAATCTTTAGATTTTTCTTCTCTTAAACAATCAGCTTAAAAGTCGCCAACAAAAAGACTTTACGTTACAACGATTAAATTACGTTGTTTGCTTCGAAATAAATAACAATAAATAAGACACCCAAAACGAACTTAACCGTTCGCCTTAGGTGTCTTTTAAATTTCACTAATAAAAACACTATTAATAAACTTCAACTTGCAAATTGCTTTTCTAAAATAAACCCTTTATCT
>JAZNFL010000043.1:0-9715 GCA_045589135.1 Christensenellaceae bacterium | reverse complement strand
ACTGCATCGCCTACGGTTATTTCTCCAAAGTAGTTAAGGAGAACTTGTTCTACGTCTGCGCCTTGTGCTGTTAAATCTTCTACGAGATCTGCTATTACTACAGAAGCAATCTTAGTAAGCGCTTCGTTTTCTGGAAGAGCTACGATATCTTCAAGATAATATCCGATAGTTCCTTCGCCTAATACGTCTCTTACAACTTTAGCTACGTCTACGTTTCCACTTTGAATCGTATCAATTATATAGTCTAATTCTACGCTTAAAACAGCCTCTACTATATTATAAGGATTCTCTATAACGACAACAGTATTAATTACGTCCATTAAAGAAACGTCTTTTGTTAAAACAAGTTGAATAGCTTCTACAACGTTAGAAGATTTGATTAAATCGCATACGTCTTTTACGTCTAAAGCTAAAACGTTTTTAACGAGGTCATTTTCTTTAAGTCCGTCGTACTTGTCGTCTTCTATAAGCTTAGCAATAGCATCATTAACGCTTATATCTCCAAAATATTTAGCAATAACGTTTATAACATCTGCGTTTTCTGCAAGGAGATCGGTTGCAAGGTCTGCTACTACTATTTCTAATACCTTGTTAAGCGCTGCATTGTCTGGAAGTTCTACAAAGTCGATAAAGTCGCCGATAGTAGAATCTTCGCATACCTTTTGGATTGCTTCTACAAGATCAAACTTTCCTTCTTTTGCAACGTTTAATATACTTGCTATGTAAACGTTTAATACTCTTTCTAATGCGTGTGGAAGATCTTTGCCGGCTTTATCCGTCCATTCTTCTCCATTTTGTTCGAATCCTAAGAACGGAACTACTAAATCGCCGAGTTGCATATCGCCGAACATAACTTTGAGTTCGTCGATTAAATCTTTTTCGCCTTGAATTACGTCAAGTACCATCAAAAGCGTATCTACGCCTACGTTCATTGCAAGGTTGTATAAATCGTACGTTTCTTCTCCGTTTGCGTCAACCCAGTTTCCGCTTGCTTCGTCGTAAGTAAGATCTAATAAATGTCCTATTGCATCGCCTACCTTAATATCTCCAAAATACTCTGCTACTACCGCTTCGATATCTGCGTTTTCTGCAAGGAGATCGGTTGCAAGGTCTGCTACTACTACTTCTAATACTTTGTTAAGCGCTGCATTGTCTGGAAGTTCTACAAAGTCAACAAAGTCGCCGATAGTAGAATCTTCGCATACCTTTTGGATTGCTTCTACGAGATCGAACTCTCCCGTTTCGATAAGATTAAGAATACTTAAAACGTAAACGTTTAATACCTTTTCTAATGCGTGAGGAATATCCTTGCCGGTATTATCCGTCCATTCTTCTCCGTTTTGTTCGAACTTAGCAAAAGGAGCAACAAAGTCACCGAGTTGCATATCGCCGAACATTGCTTTGAGTTCGGTCATCAAATCTTTTTCGCCTTGAATAATATCGAGAACCAAAAGAATGGTATCTCCACCAAGGTTCATAACTAAATTATATAAGTCGTACGTAGGTTCGCCATTATCGTCTACCCAGTTGCCTGTTGCAACGTCGTAATGAAGACCCATCGAATCGCCAATAAAATCGCCTACTTGAACTTCTCCCAATAAAAGTTCTATGAATTGTTCTATGCTTGCACTACCATTTATAAAATCAAGGACGTCACGGATGGTAAGACGTATTTCGCAAAGGGTTATGAGTGCAGAAGAAGGTTGAGCTCCTTCCGGTGCAAACCATTGTCCACTTTGATTTTGATAATATCCGGTTATAGCTTGAGCTATTTGACCTAAAGATAAGTCTTTAAGTTTTTCTATGTATTCGCTCATGTCGACTTCCGGATCGATAAGCTTAGAAACTCCCGCTTGAAGAATTTCTGCAAATGCTCCGGTTATCTTTTTGCCGTAAAGAGCGTCTATAGTGTCAAAGGTTACCGTCCAAGATTGAGTTGCATGGTCGTATTCACCGATAAAATGACCAACGGATAAACCTTCGAAGTAATCTATTACGTCGTAAGGATTGGTTTCGTCAAAAGCGGCAACCAACTCCCACAATCTCATATCTGCCAAACGAGAAATACCTTTAGTTACGGCGTTTCCTTTTTCGGTAGACCATTCGCCTGTTACGGAATCTTTAGTGTATTTGAGTATAGGAGACACAACTTCGCCGACAGTGATGTCGCCTAAGAAGGTCTTAATTATTTCTGTAGGAGAAAGATCGGAAAGGAAGATATCGAGGAGGTTGTTACATTGCATGTTGCAAAGAGTGTTGAGATAGTCGTTAAGAGCAACGCCGTTTTGATCTACCCAAACCTCTGCAACAGGATCGTAAGTATGTCCGAGAATTTCGCCAACTTTTACGTTGCCAATGGCTTCCTTAAAAATACCTACAACGCTCTCTGCCGTGTACTTTTCTTGTATAAAATCTGAAACTTCGATATCTAACAAACCGGAGATAACGAGATTTAACGCTTCTCCATCTTTGCCAACCCATTCGCCTTGTGGGTTTTGTTCGAAGCCAACAAACTCTCCGATTGCCTCTCCGAGAGTTACTCCTTCGAAAGCTTCTTGAAGCGTCTTAACGAGTCCTTTTACAAAGCCATCGCCGTTTTCTATTATGCTGCCAACCGAAACGTCTGCAAGGCTCGCTAAAACAACGGGGATAGGTTCTCCGTTTTTATCTACCCATTCTCCATCTGCGGTTTTTTGATATCCAAGGAATTGTTCGAGAACCGTTCCTACGGAGATCATACCGACTTCTTCTATAAGAACTTCCGCAACGTTTTCCTTTTCGGTAATAGCCTTAAATATTCTATAGAGATTTACGTCAGAAATCATAGCAAAAAGTCCGGTAGCAATTTCTTGTCCATCGTACCAAACGCCGTTTTCTAACGTGTAACCGAAGATATATCCAAGCTTAATACCGTCGAGAAGGTTAGCCATAGAGAAGCTGTAACCGTTTTCTGCAGTGTACACGAAAAGATCGGAAACAGTCTTTCCGTCAAGGAATTTACCGTATTTTACGATTATTTCGGCAACTTCTGGAGAAAACTCGTTAACGACTTTAGACAACAATTCTGCTATTGGCATATCGCCGATAGGCTTAAGTCCACCTTCGTTAAGTTCGGTTACAATATCGGATTTACCCGTCAAGAAAGAATCCACAAAAGCTCCGAGCTTAACGTCTTTTACGATCGCTAAAAATTCGGAAGAGTCCTCTACGGGCTCGTATACGTAAGCGTGTTTTTCCGCATCGTAACTTTCTTGATAAAGCGACGGGAATATACCGCCGATTCTTATGTTACGAAGTGCAGAATATAATCCGAGTTCTCCGGTTACTTCGTTTTCGTTTACGAGATCTGCAACCGTATACGAAGCGAGTTGAGCTCTAGTACCAGAGCTAAGGAAGTCTTCCGGCAAGAAATTAAACAACGCTCTTGCACTTAAACTCTCCAACAACTTGTTGACGCCGTCGTTACTGAGTAACGTAAAGATAGAAATCTCTTTGAGCGCTTCGAAGTTGAGCTCTTGATCCTTAGAGGTAACCTCGGTGTCGATACCAAACGACGCCAAGAACTCTTTAAGGTTAAAGTCATACTTTTCTTCTAACTCTGCAAAAGTATAACTGTTGGGGTCTTGAGAACCACTCGTGATAAAATCTATCAATTCTTCGATAGACGCATCGTTGAGGTCTCCTAACCCTTCTTGTTTTGCCCCCACGCTACCAAGCGATACGTTTTTGTATGCCCAATACGCACCACCTACTACACCGCCGACAGCGGCTGTAACGCAGAAAACAATGCCGAGAATAAATGAAACTATTCTTTTAAAAATACCACCCATTTCCGTCTCCTTGAAAATGTTTTCTAGATTTGTCGGTATGTCCGACTGCCAATAATTACACGTCGCACGCATATGCGCCGAATATATATAATCTATTATATATGAGAAAATTCGTTTTGTCAATAGAGATAATAAAAAAAGTGCTTAAAATTGAGTATTTTTTTTAAGCGTACGCACTTTTGCATCAACCGAAAAAACTTTGTGAAATTTTGATGAAATTTTTAACGGAATTTTGATTGTTTTAGTTTTTTTTGAAAAATAATTGCACTTTTGGTCGAATAAGGTTATAATAAAAACAGTTCGAAAGATTAATTTTTTATGTTTTCGAATACTTTAGCGGGGTAAACGTCTATGCTCGATATTATTTACAACGAAAAAAGCGGTAGCGGAAAAGGCAAAAGAACACGCAAAAAATTAGAAAAATTTTTACAATCTAAAAACGTTTCTTATACTTTCCACAAGACGTCTTATAAAAGACATGCAACAAAAATCGCAGAAGAACTCTGCAAAAACGGAGCTACTGACGTCATCGCTATGGGCGGAGACGGAACTATAAACGAAGTGCTTAACGGCATAGACGTAAACAAGGTAAATTTTGGCATAATACCATGCGGAAGCGGTAACGATTTTATACATTCTGCAAAAATTCCCAAAAAATCCTTAAAGGCTTTAGAAGTAATTTTAACCGAAACCCCAAAGCCCACCGACTACATGGATTGCTCCGGAGTAAAAGGATTAAACATAATCGGAACGGGCATAGACGTAGAAATACTTAAGCGATGCGAAAAGTACAAAATTATAAAAGGGAAATTACAGTATGCCGTATCGTTAATAGTAAGTCTGATAAAATTTAATTTCTACCGCATGAAGGTCTTTACCGAAACGGAAACCTTCCCGCAAAACGACACTCTTATCGTCTGCGCTTGCAACGGTAAACAATTTGGTGGCGGTATAAAGATTTGTCCCGACGCACAAATCGACGACGGCGAAATGGATTTAGTCGTAGCCAACAAAATGAAAAAAATAAAAGTCCCCGGGATGTTTATTAAGTTAATGTCCGGCAAAGTAAAGAAGATAACCGAAAAAGGAATTTTTTCTTTTACAAAACACAATCGTGTAACCGTGGAGTTCGACAAACCAACCCCAATCCAAATAGACGGAGAAATATTTGAAGATCTACCGTTTGACGTAACTCTTGTTAAAAACGGACTACGCTTATATCGTCCGTAAAGTTAAATTTTGACAAATTTGCCGTTTTTACGCAATTCGTTTTGTGTAAAAACGGCTTTCTATTTGTTTTTAAAGTATCAAAACCTCCTTTAATTAAAGTATTGTTTTATATTTTAACCGACAAAAAGACATATAATATAAGAATTGTTTTTGGTTTTTCAACTTCAACCCCTCCCCTTCGACCGGCATTATTTTTGGTTTTAATTTCTAATTCGACTATAAATCCTGTCTTGCTTTTGTGTTTTATCCAAAAACATATTAATTAGTGCCACCAACCCAAACCGATAAAAAATCGATTTTTAACAAATCGCAATTTTACTAAACACAATCAACGTCATAACGATATTTTTGTAAAACAATAAAGCTTCGACGGAATTTCGTCGAAGCTTTACCTTTTTTTAAAGAACTAAATTTATTTTAATAATGATATTTTTGTCTGCGATATTCTGCAGGAGTCATATTGACGTTCTTTTTAAAAAGTTTGTTTAATCCTTGCACGTCCGAATACCCAACCTCTACCGCAATATCCAAAATCGATTTATTGGTAGTATCTAAAAGCCACCGTGCCTTATCGAGCCTTACGTTGTTTACGTATTTGCCGACGGTTACACCTACGCTTTCCGTAAACAATCTTTCGAAATGATATTTAGAAAGACAAGCGTATTCCGCCACCTCTTCTAAAGAGATTTTTCTATTATAATTATCCTTAATGTAATCCAACGCCCTTGCTATAGGATAAGAGACTTCTCTTTTTAATTTTGTTAAATTTTTGGCAATATCGGAGAGAACGTTATATGCAAAGTCGGAAATTTTACAACAATCCAAATCGTCGTACGCACTTACCACAAACCTATCTTTAACGCTGTCGTTCTCCTCTGTTAAACTTTTTAAAAACTTACAAGCATTTGCCACTTGCTTTATAAAGACGTTTGAAGGATACCCGTGATACACGTTGCCCGTAGCTTGCAAAAAACTTTCGTATAAGTAAATTATACCCAATCCACTTACGTGCAAATAAGAAAACTCCCACGAGCCGGAAGAACACTTAAAAAGATGTTTTTCGTTGCAATCGATAAAAACGAGATCCCCCTGCTTTAAAGTTGTCTCTTGTCCTCTGTACTGCATTACCCCTTCTCCGGAATGCGTGTAATTTATAAGGTAAGTATAATAACCTTGTCTTTCTATATAATAATCTTTGTTGGCTTTTTCGTGCCCGGCGAGGTTTATTTCGTATAGCATTGCGTTTTTATTTTTTTTGTAAAAACACGTAACGGAAAACGAATTTTCTTCAAATCCTCTAATAAGCGTACTTTTGTATTTCATAAAAAAGCAATATTGTATACCTTTTATAACAAAAAGTATATTGAATTTTTCCTCCAAATTATATATAATATAATTATTGTAAGTCTTTTACGCTTATTTGTCAACGGCTTTTTTTAAATTTGGACGTAATAAAACCAAGAGTTTTATTTAATGTCGTCGCTTATCGCCGTTAATAACCGTCTTATTAGGAACTTAGTCGTTGCTATACAACGCTAAAAATAAATATTATAAGGAGAAAAAAATGAAAAAATCCAAACTGCTCGTTTTGACAGCGCTTATCGTTGTATTTATGTTGTCTTTCGGTTTGTTTACCGGATGTAACTTACAACCTGGCGATTTGTCACAATCTAAACCAACGGAAGAGATTTCTGAAACGGACACCACGCCAGACACCGAACAACCTTCCGAACAACCTTCTGAAGAGCCTTCTGAAGAACCTTCCGAACAACCTTCTGAAGTTCCTTCTGAATCAGAATCAGAATCAGAATCCGAACCTACCTCGGAAGAACCTGAAGTTCCGTCAACGACTATCCCAAGCGGTAACTTTACGGAAGCCGGTGGAGTTTACACTTCTACTTTAGATGGTTCTATATTGTTAAATAACGAATTATCTTTATCCGAAGGAACTTATTCCGCTACTATGACTTTAGCTTCTAACGGTGGAGATAACGGTCTTGTATTTGGTTTAGAAAATCCTAATCAACTTACTTACTTCTGGGAAACTAGCGTTTCTTACTACTTCTTCTTTATTTCTTCGAGAGGAACTGCTTACTTAGGTAGAGTTGATAACGCAGATGCAAACCCTATTCCTTGGACTGTTTGTGGCGAAACTAGTTTGTCCGGATATCTTGCTAACGGAACTTATACGTTATCTGTTTCTTTAGAAAAAGTTAACGGCGGCACTATGGTAAGATGTTTTGTAGACGGAACTTTATACGCTTCTTACAAAGACACAAATCCTCTTACCGGCACGCAAGTCGGTATAAGAGCAGGTAAAACAGGCGTTTCTTTTAAAAATATGAAAGTTACTGACGAAATTTTAGGAACCTCCGCAGGTTTAGAAGATTATTATATCGCAAACGGAGATTTCTCCGAAAAAGATGGCAAAATAACTGCTGATACCGGAGCTGCAATAGCAGTAAATAAAGAAGGTCAATTCTCTACCGGTACTTTAGAAGTTACGATGACTTTAAAAGGCGACGTTGCTGATAACGGTATCGTATTTAACCTTACCGGAAACAATAGCGGTTCTTTCTGGGAAGCAGAAGTATCTTATTATTTCTTCTTTATTTCCAGAGATGGTTGGCCTTTCCTTGGTAAAGTTTCCGGCGGAACTTGGTCTAACTGTTCTATAATAACATCTTCTACGCTCCCTCTTACCGGAACTTACACTCTTAAAATTGTAAAAGACGAAACTACGATTTACGGTTACATCAACAACACCCTTTACATTTCTTACGAAGACTCTGCTCCTCTTATCGGTACTGAATACGGTTTCCGTGCAGGATCTAAAGGCGTAGTTTATTCTAACTTAGTCGTAGACGCTGACGCAATACCGGAAATTACCGATTCTACCAGAGTTGACGCAGTAAGCGGTAAATTCCTCGACGTAAGTGTTTACTTGAGATCGGCTGCTGCAAATTCTTTAGGTATCTTAAAAGACACTCAATTTACCGCAGGTGAATTTAAGTCCAACATAACTGCTACCCATACAAAAGAAGCAGGTATCGTATTTGGATATTCTAAGACGGAAGGACAAGAAAGCTACTATAAATTCGTTACTATTAAGGACCAACAAAAAGTTAAACTCTTTAAGGTTGTAAACGGAACTGCTACCGAACTTTATAGCAATTATCTCTCTGCTGGTTACGGCGCAGGTGCACAATTTACTTATAGAGTTATATTAGAAGACGGAAAAGCTTACTGCTACTTCTGGAAGACTCTTTACACCGTAATCGATATGGAACTTACCGGTACGGGCGTAGGTTTCTATGCAGGTGCAGACGGTTCGTTGTTCTCTTCTTGGGCAATTAACCAACAAGCTAAGCACGAAACCGTTGATACTCTTTTATTCGGTCACTCTTACTTTGAACTTTGGAACAACTACAAACAAGACCTTGCTCATCTCGATCTTGGAACTTACACCAACATCGGTATCGGCGGTTCTATAGCTTCTCATTGGCTCAACTTTGCGGATTCAGTTATCGCATTTAAGCCTACTCTCGGTATATATATGATAGGTATTAACGACCTTACCGGCGGTACGAGCCCTGCAACCGTAACTGCAAACGTTAAAGAATTACTCTTAGAAGTTAAAAAGGCTATTCCTGAATTCGAAATCGTTCTTATTTCTGTAAACCACTGTAATGCAAGAACGACTATCAAAACTCAAATTTCTGAAACCAACAAACTTTACCAAAAACTCGCAGCTTCTTACGATTGGATTTGGTATGCAGAAGTAGAATACGCTTACTGTAACTCTTACGGCGAACCTATGTCCGCATACTTTACGGACGGTTTACACCCTACCGTTGCAGGCTACTCTAAGATAGTAGAAGCAATCGACTCTGCTTTAAAGGGAGAAAATCAACCTACTCTTTCTGAAGAAGACCAAGCTAAGTTATTGGCAGAAGCAAAAGCAATTAAGCTTTGTTCTCTTACCAATTATTCAGAAAATGCTATAAGAAGCGCAGAATGGGTTACGGCTAAGCCTATCTACAACTTAGCAGTAGAAGCAATTAACAATTGCACTACCGTAAAACAAGTAGAAGAACTCGATTTATCTTCTTACATCAACCAACTTAAAGTTATTAAAAACCACGGACAATACAGCTACGAAGAATTAAAGAATGTTTCTAACTGTACCGCAGTATACGAAGAAGTACAATTTAAAAACGGTATCGAATCTAGCGACGGTGGAGCTTACCACGTAGTAAGATACGGACACAGAGTAAATAAACTTTACGCTTATACCGATATGACGTTTAACTTCCGTCTTTCCGGCAACAACGGACCTATCGGAAACGGTGGCGTTATCTTTAGAGCAGTCGGAACAAGCGCAGACGGCTTAAACGGTTACCTTATCAATTACGTTACCGACAGCGATTATCTCCAAATTTGGTACATGAACAACGCTTTCCAAAGAAGCGGAGATTCTGTCCTTGAATACATTGGCGGATGGGTTTTCCCAGGACAAGTAGAAAACACTCTCTTTAGAGCTATCGTTAAAGACGGTTACGTATATCTTTACACAGAAGAAGACTACGTTGCACGTGGAGAAAACGCTTACGGTTGTTCTGTAGATCTTACCAACAACGGTAAGTACGCAGAAT
>JAZNFL010000042.1:0-3401 GCA_045589135.1 Christensenellaceae bacterium | reverse complement strand
AGTATTTTAACACACGCTAACCATTTTACAACTTTTAATTTTAGTTTTAATTTTATTTTTAAAATTAAGCGTTACTAAAAATTAGCACTAAACTTTTAAGCAACACACGGATGCCTATGAAGAAATTAAAATATATATTCTTTTTATCCTTAATATTATTGCTGTCGTTTTCTTTTGGCATAACGGCTTATGCGGAAGAAGAACAAAATCTTTCGGTAGAAATTATTTCTCCGTCGAGCTATTTGGAATATTGGGATATTCAATCCCCGGTAGACGTATACGTCGACGAGGACTTTTTGATTGTCGGAGAACACGACAGGATTTTAATGCACGACAAAAACAGCGGAGATATAACTTATCTCCTTTTGGACTCCGCCGGACAAATTACCGTGGTAAAAGGTCAAACAGAAGACGTTGCCAACGCCACTCCGTCAGAGCCGATGACGGTTACGAAAGTTGCAAGATGTGGCAATTATTTGATTTTTTTAAACAACTCTAGACTTTATAAAATTAATATAAACGAGCCGACGTCTTACGACATGATAAAATCCTTTAACGGCTCTATGGAAGAAACGGTTATTGCCTCTCAATACTTTTCTTTAAAAGACGACTCTTTAGTGGTAAACACTTCTTCCGAGATTATCCGTTACACCTTGACCGATGCGGAAAACTTAGTCTTTACAAAATCGGTAAGCTACTCTGCGACCAACAGCAACGTTGTAATTTTATCCGAAGAAAAATCCGTTTACTTTTACAACGGATCGGGGATCTATAAATTTATTGACGGCGGTACGGAAGAAGTTTATAAAAGCGATGCCGTTGGCTCTATAAACTATATGGAAGAAAACCATGGATTTTTATACTTTACTTCTCCTAACGGTCTTTATAAATTAGACCTTGCAACCAAAGAATGTAAAAATCTCATTACGGCTAATCTTATAAACACAACCATAGATACGTTGTGTTCTCCTAAAGGTTTTTCTGTGTTTGAAGATAAAATATACGTTGCGGACTTTAACCTTAAATGTGTAAGCAGATTTTCTTTGGGAGAAGAAGTAACTTACGACGGATTTTCTATTTCTGCTTCCGAAGAATGTAAAAACAGAGTTTCGGCTAAAGCAATAGACGTTCAAAGCGTAGGAGATACCCTTTACGTCTTCGAACCCGACGGAGTAAGAGAAATTTCTCCACAAAAAGAATACTTTAAGTATCCGTTTGAACAAATTGCCGACTTTTATCCCACAATATTTTTCTATAACGACGACTACGTACTTTGTTCTGACGGCAACGTTTTGACGTTATATAATAAAGTCGACCAAGAATACAAAGCGTTAAGCTTTACTAACGACGTCTTAGTTGGAAGTATTACCGATATAACTTGTTACGACGGAGATTTTTATATAGTAAAAAATCAAACGATAGACAGCGTACAAAACGCATGCATTTATAAACTTTCGATAAATGATCTTAAAGTTGATAACGAGCCGATGTTTAAATCTCCCGGAACGGGCAGTCTTATAACTGCGGACGTCTTTGGAGAATTATATTTAAAAATTACCGACGGCGTTACTCACAAAATAATTGCCTTTGACGTAAACAATCCAATTGTACAACCTAAAGAATTATTCGACGTACAAGAAAACGTAATTAAAATTCAAACCGACTTTGATGGAAATCTTTATCTTTTGACTATGGACGGCAAAGTTTCTGTAAACGGACAAAACGCCGTTTCTATCGACAAAAGCGATTATTTGCCATACACGGCAACCATAAAGTCTATGGCTTTGTCGTTTTCTTCTACTAGCGCTTATCTTTTATACGACGGTTTTGTGTTAAAGACTACGGATAAAACTCAATTGTCTATCGCTACCCCTTCTAACTTAGAAGTTCCTAAAGACCTTTCTTACGGATTAAACGAAAACGTAGAAAAGGTTTCCGTTACTAAAGGAGTAAAACTTTTTAACGTAGAAAAGCCCGAGACGACTGACGACTATTTTAAATACTTGTCCTACAGCAAATCTTTGGACGAAAAAGAATATCTCGTCGTTGGAGAAGTGGGCGCTAAATATTACCTTATTTTGCGAGAGGGATACCACGTCGTAAGAAAGCAAGATTGTACGTTGCAACAAAGTGGTTACGCCGATTCTGACGTTACGGGCGGTTATTTGACTAACGACGTACGTCTTTACAACTACCCTGTGTTGACCGAATCTTACGCCTCGAATTTACAACAAAAACATTCTTACGTAACCATAGAAAAGAGTTTTTGTTTTAACGACGAAAATTATTATATCGTCAAGACCGAAAACGGAGCAAAAGGATATTTGCCAACGTCTTTTATCTTGGATAAACTTGCAAACGATTTAGAAACGGAAGACTTTTATACTGCTTATACTATAAACAAGCCCGTTGACGTTTTTGACCAAGAAGGAAACGTTATAAAGACTTTAGACAAACGTAGCAAAATAGTAATATACGGAGAAGTCGAAGACAAATACTATATAGGATACGGAGAAGAACGTGGCTACGTCCTTAAATCTAACGTTAAAGATAAAGGACATTACGCCGTAAGAAACGTAATAGTTATTATACTTTTATGTGCATCTTTGACCGTTACCGCAATTTATCTCGAAATTAAAATTAAAGAAAAACGCATAACCGAAAGTTAATCGCTATATAATTTGCAAACGCCTTAAAGTCTTTTAAGATAAATTTACCTATTACAAATTAATTTAACACGTTAAAAAACTCCCCGCTGATTTTCCGTCAATGGGGAGTTTTATTATTGGTTTATATTTTTTCTTATTTATATTATGTTTTTATAATATTTTTTTAACGAATATTTACGTCAAAAATTCAGTCTTAAACAACGTCGGAAATTTGCTTGTCGTTTAAGGTTATACGTCTATTACAAGAAGACAATGCAGCCTTTTTATGCGATACGAGTATAACAGTTTTATCTCCTAAGCCTTTAAGGTTATTTAAAAGAGCAAGTTCGGTTTCTTCGTCTAAAGCAGACGTCGCTTCGTCCAACAATAAAATAGGTGCTCCTCCGATTATTGCTCTTGCCACTGCAAGTCTTTGCAACTGGCCTTCCGAAAGCCCCACGCCTCTTTCTCCAAGTTTTGTATCCAGCCCTTGCTTTAAATCCGAAATAAATTCGTCAGCCAAACAAACTTTTAACGCTCGATCTATAGCTTCTTGGGTTGCTTCGGGGTTTAATAAAGTTAAGTTTTCTCTTATTGTTCCGGAAGAAATCATATTGCCTTGCGGTACGTAACCGAAAAGTTTTCTCGTAGAGGGATTAACTAAGGTTTTAGACCCGCCATAAAACTGTAAATATATTTGTCCTTTAAAGTCGTCGTAAACGCCTAGCAAAAGTTTTAAAATAGTGCTTTTAC
>JAZNFL010000041.1:0-1547 GCA_045589135.1 Christensenellaceae bacterium | reverse complement strand
AATTTTGATATACGACAACTTAATATTATTAATTCTATTGCCGTAAATTGCAACGTGTCGGTAGACGTGGCAAGTATTATGTTTATGCGTGGAATTGATACCGAAGAAAAGGCAAAAAGATTTTTAAATCCGGGCAAAAAGGGTTTTATAGATCCATTTAAATTAAGCGGTGTGTCTTTGGCTGTAGAAAGAATTAAGCAGGCTAAGGAGTTTAAAGAAAGCGTAATAATATTTGGAGATTACGACGCCGACGGTATATGCGCAACGACTGTGTTGTACAAGGCTTTAAAAGATTTTGGAATTGATGCATATACTTTTATTCCAGAAAGAGAAGACGGCTACGGCTTAAAAGAGGAAACTTTAGAAGAATTAATAGAAGAATATTGTCCGGATCTTTTAATAACGGTAGACTGTGGAATAAGCGGAGCGAAAGAGGTAGAATATTTACTCGATTTAGGTGTCGACGTAATTATTACCGATCACCACGAAATTCCCGACGTTTTACCCCAATGCACTGCTGTAATAAATTGCAAAATTCCTAATCAAAACTATGGTTTTGACGGCTTGTGTGGTGCTGGTGTTGCTTGGAAGTTATCAACTGCGTTAATAGGAGATAAGGCAAACGACTATTTGGATTTAGTCGCTATTGCAACCATTGCCGATAGTATGACGTTAACGGGAGAAAACAGAGATATCGTTGCCGAAGGATTAAAAAGAATTGCAAAAGGCAATTGTCATCCGGCAGTAAAAAAACTTTTAGAAGTTTGCAACGTCAAAGAAATAACTTCTACTTCTATTGCGTTTTCTATCGCTCCAAGAATTAACGCTGCGGGTAGAATGGGTTCTGCAAGAACTGCTTTAGAGATGTTTTTAGCAGAGGACAAAAATGCAATTCCGGACATCGCTTTAAAGCTTAACGAATATAATTATCACCGCCAAATAGAATGTGAAGAATTATACAAAACAGCAAAAGCAAAGCTTGCAATTAAAGGAAATAACGAAAAGATAATTATTTTAGAAGATCCTTCTTTTAAAAGTGGTTTGGTTGGTATAGTTGCGGCAAGACTTGTAGAAGAGTTTTCTCGACCGGTTATTTTATTCGTCCACGTAGGAGAAGGATTAATTAAAGGCTCAGCAAGAAGCATCGACGGAGTAAATATTTTTGAAGCGATAAACGCAAATAGCAGTTATCTTACCGATTTTGGTGGTCATTCTCAAGCTGCTGGGGTTTCACTCAATATAGAAGATTTAGCCGATTTCGAGAGAGATTTAGCCGAATATATCGATAAAAATTACGGGTATTCTTCTTTTGTCGGGGTTTCGGATACTTTGGGAGAATTAGTTTCTCCTATGACGGTTGCCTTCGCAAAAGAGTTACAACTTTTAGAGCCTTTTGGCGTTGGAAATAAAAAGCCGATATTCACAATAAAAACCGACACAAATAATTCTTATCCGATAAAGTATGGTTCTTCTCATTATAATATAAAGACGCAAATGGTCAATTTATTGTATTTTAACGGAGAGCATAACCTTAATCTTTTAAATAG
>JAZNFL010000040.1:0-1661 GCA_045589135.1 Christensenellaceae bacterium | reverse complement strand
AAAAACAGCGTAATTTAATTTTATTGACGGTAATGGCAATTATTTAGGTTTACAAGTTGTTAAAATCTCAAGTTTTTGCCTTACTGTTCTTTAATTTATAATTAATAAATTTTTAATATTGTCATTTTGTCTTAAAATTGCGATATTTTTATTTTTAAATCGGAGGTAGTTGATGGCTACTAAAACTAAAAAAACTAAAAAAGAAGGTTTAGACGACAACCTTATCAAAGTTGAAGTTACCGAAAAAAAGAAGGTTCTTTTCGTTGCGTCCGAGGCTAATCCTTTCGTAGGAACGGGTGGTTTAGCAGACGTTATTGGTTCTTTACCTAAAGCTATTGCTCAAAACGGAAATTTTGACGTAAGAGTAATCCTTCCTTTGTACGGTGCCGTTTCTGAAGAGTGGAGAAGAAAGTTTACCTTTGTGGGTAATTATAACGTTTCTTTATCTTGGAGAAATCAATATTGCGGATTGTTTTCTTATAAAAAAGACGGCGTAACTTATTATTTTATCGATAACGAGTATTATTTTAAAAGACAAGGTCTTTACGGTCATTTTGACGACGGAGAACGTTTTGCGTTTTTCTCTAAAGCCGCTGTGGATACTATGGGATATTTAAATTTCTTTCCCGACGTTCTTCACGCTCACGATTGGCAATCGGCTCTTTCTGTAATTTATCTTAAATCTTTATATGCAGATAAGCCTAAATTTAATAAAGTAAAGACGATTTTTACCATTCATAACATAGAATATCAAGGAAAGTATTCTAAGGACTTAGCGCAAGATTTGTTTGGGCTTTCGGAAGTCGCAGAATCCGTAGTAGAATATAACGGATGCTTAAATCTTATGAAGGGAGCTATTCAATACAGTGATAAAACCACGACGGTAAGTCCAACCTATGCGCTCGAGATAATGCACGCTTATTTTGCGCATGGTCTTGAATATTGTACCAATATGTTTAGAGATAAAATCAGTGGAATTTTAAACGGTTTAGACTGCGATTATTACAGTGCGGAAAAAGACGATAAAATTTTTGCTAAGTTTACCTCGGATAATTTAAAGGGCAAAGCTGTTTGCAAAAAGGGATTACAAGACATGCTTAATCTTCCTGCAAAAGCAAACGTGCCTATAATTGCAATTATATCAAGACTTGTAGAACACAAAGGATTTGATTTAGTCAAATGTGTTCTCGAGCAACTTCTCGTAGAAGACGTTCAACTTGTTATTCTTGGAACGGGCGACGCTTATTACGAAGATTATTTTAGTTATATTGCAGATAAATATAGCGGAAAGTGCAGAATGATCGCTGCATACAATAAAGATCTTGCTTCAAAGATATATTCCGGAGCAGATATCTTCCTTATGCCTTCTAAGCAAGAACCTTGCGGGCTTTCTCAAATGATTGCTTGTAGATACGGAACCGTTCCGGTTGTAAGACGTACGGGTGGTCTTAACGACAGTATACAGTCGTTTAATAAAGGCGATAGACTTACCGAAGGTAACGGATTTACGTTTGATACTTTTAACGCTCACGAGATGTTGTACGTTATTAAGGATGCAATATACACATATGGAAACAAAGATGTTTGGCAAGGAATTGTCAAAAGGGCAATGACAACTGATTTTACTTGGGGTAAATCAGCGATAGAATACGAAAAGGCTT
>JAZNFL010000039.1:0-5076 GCA_045589135.1 Christensenellaceae bacterium | reverse complement strand
TTGCGAAGACGACTTAGGTAGAGAAACCGAAGCGTTAAACGAAGAAGCTACTGCAGAAGCCGTTATCAAAGCTACGTTTGACGAAGGTAAACTTACCGTTTTAAATAAAGGTTTTGCCGACGAAGTAATTACCGGTCTTGGTAGAATTGGCGGAACTTCTGTTGCTGCAGTTGTTTTTGACGGCGGTAAAGACGGAGTACAACTCAACTATAACAACATTCTTAAAATTAAAGAATTTGCTTATCTTGCTGCAGAAAACGAACTTCCTTTAGTAATGTTCGTTAATACTTTAGGTTTAGAACAATGCGCTTGCACGAATAACACTCCTGTAATGAAGGAAATGTTAAATCTTATTTATGCATTAAAGCAAACTCAAAGAGTTTCCGTTGTTTACGGCAAGGCTATTGGTCTTGGTTATACCTTATTTGCTGCAAAAAATCTTGGCGTAGAGTATTCTTTTGCTTTTGCAAACGGATATATTGGACTTTTCAATTCTAAGGTTGGAGCAAGTGTAGAGTTTTCTTCCGTTAAGGCAGAAGAACTTGATAAGCTTGCAGAAAAATACGCAGAAGAAAATCAAGATCCTATTAACGCAGCTAAAGATGGATACGTTGACAACATTATTCAACCTAGACACGTAAGACAATACGTTATTTCCGCATTACAGTCTTTATAATTGAGAGGTGACTGGTATGTCGTTAAATAATTTATTGTTATCCGACGGAATGGTTGGTGTAATCGGGTTTGCTCTCGGTATGGCAATAGTTTTTCTTGGTATTTTAGTTTTGATAATTTCTATTACCTTAATGGGTAAGATTATGAATAAGGCAAATAAGGTTGCCGAAGCTAAAAAACAACAAGAAGCAGAAAAGGTTGCAGTTGTAGAAACTGTCGCCATAGAAGAAAATAATGACGAGTTGACCGATGAAATTAAAGCTGCTATCGTTGCTGCAATTTCTGCATATTACTTCGGAGAGTCTTCTACAAAGACCTGCGAATTTAAAGTAAAAAAAATCAAGAGATAATAAGGAGAAAATAAAATGCGTAAATTTTTAGTTAATATTGAAGGTAAACAATTTGAAGTTGGCGTAGAAGAAATTACCGACGGCAGTGTAGTTACTCCCGTTGTTACAGAAGTTAAAGCTGCTGCTCCTAAGGCTGCCGCTCCAAAAGCAACCGGTCCTGTAAACGGAACTAAAATGGAATCTCCAATGCCTGGTATGATTAAGAGTTTTGCCGTAGCAGAAGGTGCTACCGTTAAGAAAGGTCAAACCGTTATCGTATTAGAAGCAATGAAGATGGATAACGATCTTCCTGCTCCATGTGACGGTGTTATTTCCTTTAAAGTTTCTAAGGGTGCTAACGTAGAAACCGGCGACGTTATGGCTGTTATCGGCTAATTCCTTTAAAAGGAGATATGTTAAATGCAAATACTTAATAATATTTGCGCCAATGATTTTGTCGAAATACTTAAGAATTTATGGCGTAGTACGGGTATGTACAACGGCAGTTGGCAAAACTACGTAATGATAGCCGTTTCTTTTGTATTGATGTATTTGGCGATCGTAAAAAAATTCGAACCGCTTCTACTTTTACCCATAGCTTTCGGTATGTTTTTTATAAACTTACCTGGTGCTAGAGAAATTCTTTGGGGTGTAGAAATTCCCGGTTCTCCAACACACGAGGTTGATCCTTCCACGAGAGGTCTTATTTGGTATCTTTTCCGTGGTGTAGAATGGGTAATTTATCCTCCGCTTATATTCTTAGGAATAGGTATTTGTACCGACTTCGGTCCGCTTATTGCTAACCCTAAGAGCATGCTTTTAGGTGCTGCTGCACAATTAGGCGTATTCCTTACCTTCCTTGCAGCATGTGCGCTTCCTGGTTTTTCCGTTGCAGAAGCCGGTGCTATAGGTATTATAGGTGGTGCAGACGGTCCTACCGCAATATACGTTACTCAAAAATTAGCTCCACAACTTCTTTCTCAAATAGCAGTTGCCGCATATTCTTATATGGCGCTTATTCCTGTTATTCAAAAGCCGTTGATGAGAATGTTTACAACTAAACAAGAAAGAAGAATTAAAATGAAGCAACTTCGTAAAGTTACTAAGCTCGAAAAAGTTATTTTCCCACTTTTGGTTTGCGTAGTCGTTGGTTTGTTGCTTCCTGACGCAATGCCTCTTTTAGGTATGCTTATGTTTGGTAACCTCATGAGAGAATCCGGCGTTGTTGGTAGACTTACCGATACCGCACAAAACGGACTTATGAACACTATTACCATCTTCCTTGGAATATGCGTAGGATCTAAAGCTTACGGTAATACGTTCCTTACGTTTGATTCGTTACTTATAATCGCTCTTGGTCTTATTGCTTTCTCTTGTGGTACGATTGGTGGATTGCTCGTTGCAAAACTTATGAACAAACTTTCCGGAGGAAACGCAATAAATCCTCTTATCGGTTCTGCGGGTGTATCGGCTGTTCCTATGGCGGCGAGAATTTCTCAAGACGTTGGTAGAGAAGAAGATCCTACAAACCACTTACTTATGCACGCAATGGGACCTAACGTAGCAGGTGTTATTGGTTCTGCAATAGCTGCGGGCGTATTACTTGCAATTTGTCCTTTATATATGTAATAAGGACTGCTTAATTTATTAGGAGATTAAAACGATGTCTAAAAAAGTTATGATAACAGAAACGATTTTACGTGACGCACATCAATCTCAAGCAGCTACCCGTATGAAGCTCGAAGATATGATACCCGTACTCGATCAATTAGACGAAGTAGGATATTATTCTGTAGAAGCTTGGGGTGGAGCAACGTTTGATTCTTGCGTAAGATTTTTAAACGAAGACCCATGGGAAAGACTTAGAGTTTTAAAGAGCCATTTAAAAAAGACTCCTATACAAATGCTTCTCCGTGGACAAAACCTTTTAGGTTATAAACATTACACTAACGACGTAGTAGAAAAATTCGTCGAAGCAGCTATTAAAAACGGTGTTTCTATCATAAGAGTTTTCGACGCTTTAAACGACGTAGAAAACCTTAAAGTTCCTATGGCTGCCATAAAGAAATACGGTGGTGTTTGCGAGGCTACTATTTCTTATACGACTAGCCCTGTTCATACTACCGAATATTTCGTTAAGCTTGCTAAAAAGCTCGAAGAAATGGGTGCTGACAATATTTGTATTAAAGATATGGCAAACCTTCTTCTTCCTTATACCGTTTACGATCTCGTTAAGAAGCTTAAAGAGGTATTAAAGCCGGAAACCAAAGTACACCTTCATACTCACAACACTACGGGTACGGGCGACATGCTTAACCTTAAAGCTATCGAAGCGGGTTGTGATATCGTTGACTGTGCATTATCTGCAATGGGTAACGGTACGTCTAACCCTGCAACCGAACCTTTCGTAGTTACCTTACAAGGTACGGAATACGACACGGGTATTGACGTTCAAAAGCTTATACCTATTACCGAACACTTCAAAAAAGTTGCAGATAGACTCGAAAAAGAAGGTTCTTTAAATCCTAACGTAAGAAAGGTAAACGTAAATACTCTTAAATATCAAGTTCCGGGTGGAATGCTTTCTAACCTTATGGGACAACTTAAACAAGCAGGTAAGCTCGATAAGCTTGACGAATGTCTTGAAGAAGTTCCTAACGTAAGAAAGGATTGCGGTTATCCTCCTTTGGTAACTCCTTCCAGTCAAATTGTAGGAACTCAAGCCGTTCTCAACGTGTTAAACGGTGAAAGATATAAGATGGTTACTAAGGAGTTTAAAAACATTTTACTCGGTGGTTACGGTAAATTGCCTGCTCCTTGCGATCCAGAAGTCGTTAAAAAGTGTTGCGGTAACGAAAAGCCTGTTAAAGAAGATCTTACCGTAAAAGAATACGATATTTTAAAAGAAAAGATTGCAGAATACTACACTCAAGAAGAAGACGTGCTTACTTACGCTATGTTCCCAGAAGTATCCATTAACTTCTTTAAGTATAGAATGGCAAAAGATAAGGGCATAGACAAAAATCTTGCCGACAATAAAAACAAAGTTTATCCCGCATAATGAATATATTAATAAGTAATGACGATGGGATTTTCAGCGAGGGTCTCAAGACCCTCGCTGAAGTTTTATGTAAAGAAAATAACGTTTACGTTTTTGCTCCTGACGGGAATAGATCGGGGTATTCGCATTCGGTAACCTTTTTTAAAGATATCTACTTTAAAGAATGTAATATTTCTGACAAATTTAAAGCTTTTTCTTTATCGGGGACTCCTGCCGATTGTGTAAAATTCGGCTTGGATTATTTAAAAGATAAAGTTAAAATCGATTTGGTTTGCGCAGGACTTAATTACGGCAGTAACTTAGGTACGGACGTGTATTACTCCGGAACGGTTTCCGCATGCACCGAAGCAAATATTTTTAATATTCCTTCGATAGCGTTTTCTTTTTTAAACGAAAAAAAGATTAACGTAGAATGTGCCAAAAAAGTTATTTTAGAAGTTTTTAATATTCTTAAAGATAAGTTAAATCCTAATTGCGTATGGAACGTAAATATACCGGATTTAGATTATTCTGAAATAAAAGGCATAAAATTTGCCAAACTCGGTGTTATGAAGTACACCGACGAATACGTTTTTGACAAAGAAGAAAACAAATACGTTTTAATTGGAGAGCCGATTAAGGGTTGCAACGAAGATAAGAATTGTGACGTTGAATTATGCTTTGACGGATACGTGGTAATTACACCTATCGCAAAAGAAAGAACCGATTTTAATACGTTGCGAAAATATGGAGAATAATTTATGTATGACGTCGTCGTAATAGGCGGAGGTCCGGCAGGTATGATGTCTGCGTATTCTTGCGCAGAAAAAGGGAATTCCGTTCTTCTCGTAGAAAAAAATGAAAAACTTGGAAAAAAACTTTATATTACTGGGAAGGGACGTTGCAACGTAACTAATGATTGCTCTGTTGCAGATTTTATAAATAACGTAACAACTAATTCAAAATTTTTATATAGTGCCATAAATGCTTTTACTCCTGCCGACGTAATGGATTTTTTTGAAAATAATGGTC
>JAZNFL010000038.1:0-2400 GCA_045589135.1 Christensenellaceae bacterium | reverse complement strand
CGTAGTAATAAAAAAAGGAAAAAGTAAAATGATTGACGGAAGATTATTAGTAGAAAAAATTATTGAGTATTCAAAATCCCACCTTCATCTTTCTTCTTTAGACGTCGTTTATATTAGAAACACTCTTTTAAATGAATTGCGTCTTGACGATCCTATGGACGAAGTGCCGGATTTAAGCTATATTGCTGATTTAAGCGTGCCAGACTGTATTTTTAATGAAATAAAAGAATACGCAGTAGAAAACGCAATAGTAGAAGCGCCATATGCTGAAATTTTTGCTACTTATATTATGGGTATAGTTACGCCAAGACCTTCGGAGGTAAATAACGTTTTTAATACTCTTAAAGAAAAGTTTGGTCCTCAAGCAGCATGTACTTATCTTTTCGATTTATCAATTAAAAACAATTATATTCAAAAAACTGCAATTGACAGAAATATTTTATGGCAGTTCGAAGATACGGAAAACGATAATAGATTAGAGATAACCATCAATCTTTCTAAGCCAGAAAAAGACAATAAAGAAATTGCTAAGCTTTTACAAGCTAAACCTGCTTCTAATAAAAAATATCCTGCATGTCTTCTTTGTAAAGAAAACGAAGGTTTTAAAGGAACGCTTACCCATCCTGCAAGAAGCAATTTAAGAACTATCTCTATTAAACTTGGAGGAGAAAATTGGTATTTGCAGTATTCTCCATATCAATATTACGACGAACACTGCATTATTTTCGGTAGTCACGTTCCTATGACTATCACTCCTAAGACTATAAACAATTTGCTTGACTTTGTTGAGCTTTTCCCTAACTATTTTGCAGGTAGTAATGCGGATTTGCCAATCGTCGGAGGTTCGATACTTAACCACGAACATTACCAAGGTGGTAAGCACCTTATGCCGATGCATTATGCAGAGGTTTTAAAGCAATATTCTTGTCCCGATTATCCGGACGTAGAAATTGGTCTTTTAAATTGGTATAATACGGTTATACATATTACCGGGTTTAACAGAAATACCGTTTCTGAGCTTGCTGGTAACGTAATTAACGCTTGGAGCGTATATTCGGACGAGAGTGCAGGTATTATCGGTATGGAAGGAGACGTTCGTCATAACACCGTAACGCCAATCGTTAGATTTACCGCAGACGGAAGATATTGTATCGACCTTATTTTACGTAACAATTTAACAAGCGAACAATATCCCGACGGAATATATCACGCACATCCGGAATATCACAACATCAAAAAAGAGGGCATTGGTTTAATAGAAGCTATGGGACTTTATATTCTCCCCGGTAGACTTAAAAAGCAAATGTCCGACGTTCAAGATATTCTCACGGGAGACGTCGAGTATAATGCAGAAGCTATTGCAAGTCCGGATCATCCTCTTTACGTTCATAGAGATATGATCGCTCAGCTTGTTAAGAAGAATAAAAACGTTAAAAACAAAGCAGCTGCAGAAAAAATCACTACCAATTATATCAATAAGGTTTGTGCGGAAATTCTTAAAAACACTTCCGTATTTGCTAAAAACGATCAAGGTAACGTCGCTTTATCGAGATTTTTAAGCGTTCTTAACATAAAGTAATAGTCGATTGTCGTTATAATACTTAATTTGTTTGAGACAAACCGTATATTTTAGTTATGTTAAAGGTTGTATATCTCAATCATTGTAAAATTTTTGTAATAAAAATATTTTTTATCGAAAAGAGCACAATATTTTGTGCTCTTTTTATTGCATTTTAACAAAATATGGTTTATAATATCATAGATGATTAAATTGGAGGAGTTTTTATGAACAGAATTAATTTGTTGGAAACTCGGAGAGCTAAGTTGCTTTCAGCTGGCAAAGAAATCCGTGAAAAAATCGCAGCTCTTTGCGATGAAGGTAGTTTTATAGAATACGATTCTTACAGTTATTCTAAAAACGAATTTTACGGAGAAGAAGCAGAAGGCGAAGGCGTTATAACAGGTTTTGTTACCATAGAAGAAAATCCTTTCTATATCGTTGCTCAAAACGGTCAAGTTATGGACGGCGGTATCAGTAAAGCTAATTGCAACAAAATAGTTAAATGTTTACGCAAGGCAGAAAAAACCGGAGTTCCAGTATTGTATTTACTCAATACGCTTGGTATGCAAGCGGGAGAGGGTGTTGGTGCTCTCGAAGGTTTAGCAAGTGTTCTTGACGCTATGGCAGATTTAAGAGGTAACGTTACTCAAGTTGCTTTGGTGGTTGGTGACGTTTACGGCTCTTTTGCGCTTGTCGTTGCAGGTTGCGATTACGTAATAACCGTTAAAGACGTATGTGTTTCTTACGCAAGCCCTGTAGTTATCGGTGCTTCTGCAAATCTTACTAAGGAAGAAGTTGGCGGTGTTAAATCTCAAAAGTAAAGTCGGATCGTAGCCATG
>JAZNFL010000037.1:0-4482 GCA_045589135.1 Christensenellaceae bacterium | reverse complement strand
TATTACAAAGTTTCTTTAAGTTTGTTTTTTATAAAAAAGAAAAAGATTAAGCACAACGCTATTTGGACTACCGTCGAACAAGGGGTTGCCAACCCAATTTTAAACAGCGTTACTCCGTTTATTTTAGAAACAAAAAACGCAATGGGGATTCTCACTAAAAACGCACCCACTACACCTTGAATCATTACAAAAGTAGTCGAACCTATACCGCTGTAATATCCTATAAAACAGAATAAAAAGCACGTCAAAAGGCAATCGATACCATATGCTTTTAAATAACTCGCCGAAGCAAATATTACGTCTTGTTCTGTAGAGAAAATTTTTGATAAAATATCTCCATGGAAAAACGCCAAATAAAACATTAAAATGCCGACGACGAAAGAAGTTATTATTCCGTATTGCAAAGATTTATTAGCTCTATCGATACGTCTTGCTCCTATATTTTGTGCCACGAAAGCCGACATCGATTGCATAAAAGCAGAAGGTATCAGCATTATAAAGGCACAAAGTTTTTCCGCCACCCCTACCCCTGCGGATTGGGTAACACCGAGAGAATTGACTATCGCCATAATTACCAAAAAGGATATACCGACAAGAAAATCTTGCAAAGCCATAGGAAGCCCTATTTTAAATATTCTAAGCGATATAGCCTTGTCGAGCTTAATACAAGAAAGATTAAACTTAAAAGGCAACTTTCTTTTAAAGATTATACCCAAAGAAACCAAAACGCTGAAAGCTTGAGCGAATACGGTTGCAATAGCTGCACCTTTAGCCCCCATATTAAGCCCGGCAACTAAAACCAAATCTCCTACGACGTTTACAACGCAAGAAATCGCAACGGTTATAAGAGGCATCTTGGAATCCCCAAGACCTCTAAAAACGCTTCCTAAGACGTTAAACGCCACGATAAATATCATTCCGATAAAACATATTCTGGAATAATCTACCGTCTGTTTAAAAGCGTCTTTTGGCGCTTGCATAACGGTGCAAATTCCTTCGGTCAAAACACAACAAATAACGGTTACGACTAAACCGACTATAGCAAATAATAAAATTCCACAACCTATTATTTTACCGGCATAGTCCGTTTCTCCTTCGCCTATTTTTTGCCCAAGCAAAACTGTTATTCCCATAGAAAAACTGACTATAACTACAGTTACGGTATGTAATATTTGGCTACCTGTAGAAACTGCAGACACGTTTGCCGTATCAGAATATTGACCTACGATAAGCAAATCCACAGCACCGTACAACGCTTGCAAAAACAACGCCAAAAGCACGGGCAAAGCAAATCTTATTAAGGGAGAAAAAATCTTCCCTTGTGTAAAATCTTTTATCTTTTCCATAATCCACTAAATCCCTATTATTTACCAAAATATTATATATCAATATACTAGCATTGTCAAACCACGATAAAAATTAATCTCGTGAAATTTTTAAAATTTTTGTGAAAGTCTTTTTTACAAGACAACGTCAAACCATATTATTTAAAAACTTAATACTTTTATTAAAAACCGATAAAAACGCCGACCTATAGGTCGGCGTCAATTAACACATCTCTTAATAATCTATTAAAAACAAACGTTATGTTTGCTTTGTACGATTACAAGCACTTGCCGTTTGTCAAATTATTTTCTCCTTATCCAAACGGTCATATCCGAAGGTTTTCTATTTGCAAAAGCGTAATATGGGATAAATTTGAGATCGACGGGCAAAAGTTCTTCTTCGTATACCTTATATATACTGTTTTCTCCTTCTACTTCTCCTACGTCTCTATAGCCTTTACAACTTAAAACGTCAACGTTTAAACCTTCGTCTTTTCCAAATTCCACTTTGCAATCCGTATCTACGCAAACGGCATATAAATCCGTTCCGTTATCTTCGGATTCTAAGCAATACACTACGGGACCACGCATAAGGCAAACTTTACCTGCGTTATCTCTTACTCTGTAATCGCTCTTATAGAAAACAGGGGTTATTTCTAACGTCAAAGTAATTTGGAAATCTTTTTCTACGGTAAGTACGACGTAACCGTTCTTTTCTTGATATACCTTAGCGCCTTCGCACTTAAATCCGTAGTTTTTGCACCAAGCAGGGATACGCAAAGCGACTTTTTTATAGTTTACCCCAACACCGCTTACGTTTATTACTCCGTCCGTCGGATAACAAGTGGTTATCTCTACTCCGTTATACTTGTTAGAAATATATTGGTTAACGTAAAGGGTATTAGCGTCTTCCGTATAAATTACGTCTGCGATAGAAGCAAACATTCTTGCTATATTCGGAGGGCAACAAGAACAGCCGAAAACTTCGCTTCTTCTGTGCTGAGGAAGTTTTGTGCGTTTTTCCGAAATTATACACTCTTCTTTATCTATTTCTTTAAGACAAACTTCTAATGGGTTTTCGTAGAAAAACTCCTTTCCGTTTAAAGAAACCGTAGATAAAAAACCGTTATATAAAACTCTTTCTATAATATCGCCGTATTTAGAATCTATTTTTAAATTTTGCATTTTAAGCAAAAAGAAAACTAAACCTATAGCAGCACAGCTTTCCGAATACGCATAGAGATTTGGAAGGTCGTATTTAGTGGTAAAGCATTCTCCAATTCTTGCACTGCCTATACCACCGGTGACGTACATCTTTTTAATTACGTCTTCTAAAACCCTTTCGCAAGCTTTTTGCATCTTTTTATCGCCGGTTATTTTTGTGTAATCTGCCATTGCGGTATAGAGATAAACGGCTCTTACGGAGTGCCCTACGGCGTATTTTATATCCCTTACGGCAACGTCGTTTTGGTCGTATTTTAAATTAAACGCATCGCAAATAGGATAATCGTCTACTATTCCTCTATTGTTAAGGAAAAACTCTGCGAGTTTTAAAAATCTCTCGTCTTTTTTATAATTATAAAGCTTTAATAACGCCAATTCTAATTCTTCGTGTCCCGGAGTGGTAAAATCGGAGGATTTTTCTTCCATAAACACCTTGGCAATATAATCGACGTAATCTATCATTAAGTTTAAAAACTTACTTTTGCCGGTAGCTTTTTCGTAAGCTATAGCCGCCTCTAAAAGATGTCCCGCACAATAGAGTTCGTGATCAGAACGTCTTTTAAAGATATTCTCTTTTTCTTGTGTTTGGAAGTAAGAATTAAAATACCCGTTAGGCATTCTAAACTTTTCTATACAATCTATCAACTCGTCCACGTAACGCTCGTGTCTTTTATAAGATTTTTTATCTTTACTTATTAAAAAACTTACCGCTTCTATCCACTTTGCAACGTCAGAATCGTAAAATATATGTGGCTTAAAACCGAGTTTTTCCGATAAAAAACGTACAGAATTAAATCTATTAGTTTCTTCGAATCTCTTTTTTATACTGTCAACGCTAACTTTTGCGTTTAATTTATATCTATCAAGCCAAAAACCGTCGGTCAATTGTATGTTTTCAAAGGAAACGTTATTCATATGTTTCTCCATTTGCATTTAATATTGTTACTATTTTATAATAACACAAAACAAAAAAAAATTCAATTAGTATAAAGAACAAAATAACATAATGTCACTATCATACAGTAAACGTAAATAAAAGAATGGTATTTTTTAAAAAAAATAATATATCTAATCAAACCTAAAATAAAACGACTGAAAACTATAGTAATTTTACTCTATAAAAATTATACGCCATAAGCAAATTACAAATTTAAACTCTATTAATTTTTTACAAAATCTCGTCGCAAAACAAATCTTTAAACCGTATTGCTTTAAAATTATAGTAGCACCATTACTTACTTTTATAAATATTATATTGTCAATCCGGCTGTTGTCCGTCGTGAGCAAGCCATTTACATTCGGAAATTTGCATATCGGTAAAAATAGCTTTAAAAGACGAATCTTCCGGACTGCACGCATATATGCCGAATTTAATTAAATCTCCACCCTTGTGCATATGACACACTCTCATTTGTTTAAAAACAACTCCGTCTTCCGAACACTCTATTCGATAATCGTCTTTTCTTCGACTAAATCTATACCACATGGTATTTATATTAGCACCGATTTCCGTCGTCGCCCAATCCGAATACCCGTTATTCGTCACAACACTTCCTAAGTGCTGAATTTTTTCGTTTTCGTACTCGATAGAACATTTAAGCCAATTGTCGCTATCCAGATACATTACAATTCCACACTGATCAAATCTGCATTTGCTGTTAAACTGCGTTTTTACTGTAAAAGAAAAAAATTTTTCTTCCGTTTCCATTTGTAAAACGGGAGCGTTGTCATTTCTAAAATTATAATACGTCCTTTGCCACAAATCGGTAAAAGGCTTTGTTACAATCTCGATTTTGTCGGCAGAAATTTTATATTCTTTAGGCTCTCTCGTCCACTGTAATTTATTTATATCAAAAGTCATTTTTATATCTCTGTCAGTTATATTTATATCCTTATTATAACAAAAAAACAAAAGTGTTTCAATACTTTTGCA
>JAZNFL010000036.1:0-5113 GCA_045589135.1 Christensenellaceae bacterium | reverse complement strand
TCGTTAAGACTGCAATTTAAATCTTACTCTATATCCGTAACTGCAGATTTAACTTTTACGTTTTTTAATCTTCCGAGTTTGCCTGTAAGAGCAGAGATTTGCTCGTTGCTTCCTTGCACAATAACGCTTATGACGAAAACCCCTTTTTCTTTACAAGGAATACCCATTCTTCCTATAATCATATCCCCGTAAACGGAAAGAATCTTTTGTACTTCTTCCGCCATACTTCTGTCCTTTTCTATTATTATGCCTATAACACCCATTCTCATATTCTTCTCCATATAGCAAAAAATGCCGTCGATACAAATAATCGACGACACGCAAAAAAACAATCTTATAACAACCACCTATACGCAAAGAACTCTCCGTACGCAAAGGAAAGGTATAAATTGTAATTACTTACTCGCCGATAATTCATTGATTCAGTAATTATATTATACAATAAGATATTCTTGCTTGTCAATCGTTTGACTATTTTTTTATTTTAATTTACAATATAACCATGCTTAAAATTTATTACTCTTATATTAAAAAAGAAAAATCTCACGAATTACTTAAATACGTCACCCAAAAATACCACGGTTACCCTGCCGTAATCGAAGAATGCGTATTTACCGAAAACGGCAAACCATACTTAAAAGACAAAAAATATTTCTTTAATATTTCTCATACGGAAGGCATGGTAATGATAGCCGTGTCCGACAAAGAAGTCGGCATAGACGTAGAAAAAATGCAAGGCAAAGACAGAACTTCCGTCATAAACAAATGCACTACCGAAAAAGAAAGATCAAGAATTAAATGCGAAGGCGATTTTTTATGTCTATGGACTAAAAAAGAAAGTTATATAAAACACTTTGGCGGTAACGTCCTTACAGACGTAAACAAGATAACTTTTGAAGAAATAAAGCCCGTTTGGCAAGGACAAGAATCCCCTTTAAATACCACCACTTGCAGATTGGACGAATACATTTATTCCGTCACTTCCGAATACGAAGATTTTGACCTTATTTTGGTAATGTAAACGGTGGCAAAAACACACTCGCATTACTCCTCTATATTACGCCTACACGTAAAGCGTAAAAATGACAAATTAAAAACCATAACAAAAGCACACTATTTTGCCCTAAGCTAAATAGTGTGCTTTGTTTTTATTTTAAGTTGTAATAAACGTTTTTAAGAAAGGTTTTGTTCTTCCGGTTTAACGTAAACCCAAGCAACAGGAGTTACTCCGTCGGTATCGTAATGCCAATAATTTCCGTCGTATTGCGTACCGTCAGCGTTAAGAGCAGGTTCTTTTTCGCTATAATAGTAAATTGCGTTTAAAAAATTATAGCTATGAAGACCTATTTTAGTAACTTTATTCCATTCATCTGCCGTTCCTTGATAATAACTTGTTAATGACGAGCAATCATAAAAAGCACTGTCACCTATACTTGTTACACTGTTTGGTATTTCTATGCTTGTTAAACTTCTGCATCCATAAAAAGCACAGTCACCTATACTTGTTACACTGTTTGGTATTTCTATGCTTGTTAAACTGCTGCATCTATAAAAAGCATAGTCACCTATACTTGTTACACTGTTCGGTATCTTTATACTTGTTAAGCTATCGCATCCAAAGAATGCACTATCTCCTATACTAGTTACACTATCTGGTATTATAACATCTTTAACCTTGTTATGTTCAAAGCCTACTACCGTATTTTCTATAATAATTAATCCCTTTACTATAGTAACTTCTTTAAAATACACCTCACCACAATCATTAATATATAATTTTTCTAAAGAAATAAAACTAGAAGGAGAACCTGTTGAAATTATAACATCCTTTAATGATATTTTATCACCCAGTGTCACGATACTACGAGTTAAACCAAAAACAGCACAATGATCTTCAAATCTACCAACAATATCTCCATTCATATCAGTGATTATACCATCTATATCGCTGTCTAGTGTTATTTCAAATACACCTCCTCTTATATTCCCAATAATTATATCTGGATAATCTTCATACTTACTAAAGCTAATGCATAAACCAGCATTAGATAATAAGTCGTCATTTAAAATATACAGATTGTCTATAATTAGTTTACAGTTTGCTTCACATGAAATGAAACAACAACCTCTAAATTCTTTCCAATTTTCGATTTCGATTACGCTATTTCCCCAACCGTTAATTCTGCAAATACCAATTAAATTTATTATTTTAGAAGAGTTTCGTATATATGTATTACCATACAAATGAGTAACCAACTCATAAACGGTTATCTCTCCGCAATACTCTGCGCCGGCATTATCAATTATTTTAGAAGAGTTACCTTCTGCTATATTACCTATAATGTCTGCATCAACATAGCATTTAGAGCCTTGAATAGTCAAGCAGAAGTCTTGCAAAAGTAAAGTTCCTCCACCTAACGTTATATCTTCTATTACTATATCCGAATTTATAGTTAAGCTATCGTTTATATTAAATGGCATATCTGTACTATAGCCATTGCCCAAATCAAAATTATGCCCCTTTATAAGTATAGAAGAAACTGCGGGAGCATAAGAAGACTGCACCATGTGAATAATAGACGGCGAAGCTAAAAGTAACGGACCTTTAAGTTGATATGCAAATAATTCTATCGTATAATCTGCCGTTGCATCTATCATTGCGTTAAATGCAAAATCTGCATTTGCAAACTTGCCTACGTATTCTCCGTTTTTATAAAGGGTAACAAGTTCTATACTGCGTTCGCTAACCTTCGGCAACTTATATAAATAATCTATTCCGTAATCTTCGTCGCTATCGGCTATATGGGCAGAATCTAAATATCCGCTTGCCATACCAAAGCAATCGTAAAAAATAGAGCCTAAAACGTTTGTTTCGTCCCACGTGCAATCCACGCCATACCATATTCCGTCTATTTGAACTATATTCCATGCATGCGCTTCGCCATTGCCTTCTCCGGTAACGATTACGCAATTTATATCGCTTATTAAAGAAAGATATAAATACGTTTTTGCATAAGATTCGCAAACGCCAAAATTATACTGCGCACAACCTATTATATTATGTGCCCAAATATCGTCTTGAGGGATAACCCCGTCGTCTTCGTATGCGTAATCCATGTAATTTAAAATAAAATCGTGTATAGCAAGCGCCGTTTCTAATTCACTTAACCCTTCTGTTAAGGTGTTTTTAAATGCGCTTACCATTTGTTCTATATCTTGGTTACATTCTAATCTATAATTATATAAACTGTACGCACTATCGATAGAAAGCTTTAAACAATTATCTTCTATAACCATGGTGTTAGAAAGCCAATAGTACGTAGGGTTTTCTGTGTAAAACACCTTCCAAACGGCAACAACTTCGTCTGCCGTAATTATATAGTTTTCTAAATTTATGGTATCGATAAGTAAATTTGTCAAATCTTCGTTACTATTAGTAAAGGCTTCGCACGCACTATATAATCTGTAATAAAGATCTTGCATTGATCTACCGTGAGTGTTATTTGCTAAATCTTCGTATCCGTAAACACTGTTTCCTTCTCGAGGAGTAATTTTTTGCAGTGTTACTCCGTCCTCTTCTCTATATTCTGTCTTATACCACTTAGAACCGTCTTTTTTACAGAACTTAAATCTTCCTTCGTGGATTTTTATATACAGTTCTTCGTTAGGCTCGTCAAAAACAAGTTGATATACGTCGTTTTTTACGTATTCTAAATAACCGGATTTATAATCGATAGAATAGCTCTCGTCACTGCCGACTGTTAAGGTAGTCAACGTAAATCTATTGTTTTCGCCAAGTGCAAGAGAGTAACTGTAACGGTAAGTAATGCCGTCTTTTTTATCCAAATAATCGGTTGATGCAACTGTATTACTGCCAAGTGCAGGAATAACCACTTGCTCAACTAAAACGACTTCGCAAATTTGACAATGTTTACCTTGTGTTAAGCCTGTTTTTCCGAAAGTTGCAGGAACTTCTTCGTCTATAACTTCCGTATGTCCGCCTAACTCTCCGTATTCGAAAGTAGTCGTGCCTTTTTCTCCGCATTTACACGACTTAAAATAAGTTGCTTTATTTGTACAACTTGCTTCGCTATTTAAATATTTTTCTTCCGTTTTTTGTTCGGAATAATTATGTCCTGGTGCAGAAATTTCTACATACGTCGTATAGTCACATCTTGTACAAGTTTCGTACGCTTCCCAACCGATCTCCGTACAAGTTACCGCTTTTGCGTCGTGCGTTTGTATATCGTGATTTAATGCAGGGATTTCTTTATAAGTCGTATAATCGCAACGACTACAAGTTTCGTACGCTTCCCAACCGATCTCCGTACAAGTTTCTGCTTTTGCGTCGTGCGTTTGTATATCGTGATTTAACGCAGGGATTTCTACGTACGTCGTATAATCGCAACGACTACAAGTTTCGTATTCGTCCCAACCGATTTCCGTACAAGTTGGCTCTTGCGCTTGGTGTTGCACAGTGTTGTGTTTTAACGCTGGGATTTCTACGTATGTAGTGTAATTACAACGACTACAAGTTTCGTACGCTTCCCAACCAACCTCCACACAACTAGGTTCTTGTGCTTCATGAGATACTTCATCATGCCCTAACTTGTCCGTATAAGAATCGACGTAGGTATCTCCACATTCGCAAGTATGCGTTGTGTAGCCTTGTTCCGTACACGTAGGCATGGTTATGGTTTCCACATGTTTATGCTTATGCTTTTCTCCACACGCAGAAAAAGCAAACACAAACATAGAGCAAACTAAAAGAGTTGTAAAAAGCATTAAAAGTCTGCGTTTCATACAAAAACCTCCAAACAAAAATAAAAATGTCGCCTTAACAAATAAGGCGACACCAACAAAAGTGACTTATTTGCTAAAGTTGCGACACTCAATTTAACAATATCATCAGCACAGACGATTTTTATGTAACGCAAATAAAGTACACTTATGCCCGATAAGTATACGTCTATGCTTGATATTAAATTGAGTTCGCACATATATTATAGCACACAAAAACACTTATTGCAACAAACTGGATTTATTTATATATATAATAATTATAAATATAATATATTGCGTTTATATTACCTTACCACGCATATTCGATTAT
>JAZNFL010000035.1:0-2819 GCA_045589135.1 Christensenellaceae bacterium | reverse complement strand
TGAGAATTTTTTAAATAAATATTGGGTTTATTTTGCTGCACCAATCATAATAATACCGATGTTTATTTGTTTTCTTAAAATGAGAAACATTTATCCTTTTGGCAACTCGATAATGTCAAGTTACGATTTATTGGCACAAATTTGTCCATTTTTGGAACACTTTTTTGACGTTTTTGAAGGTAAATCTTCTCTTTTTTATACGACGTCTATAGCAGGTGGGGTTGACGTTTTTCAAACGCTTTGCTTTATGGCGATAAGCCCCTTTAGTTGGGTGTTTTTATTGGGCGGGCACGGCAACGTATACAACATGACGAGCTTTGTAATGCCGTTAAAGTTAAGCTGTATTGCTATTTCTGCAATTTGGTTTATTAAAAAGAATTACAAAAATATACCCGATTATTTAACTTTAATAATGAGTATCTTATATGCGTATTGCGGATACACCTTTACCGCTAACACGTATATAAATTGGATGGATTTTCTTATTTATTTACCCATCGTTGTATACGGATTTAAAAAACTTATAGAAACAGGCAAAATGGCAACCTTTGTCGTGGCTGAAGCTTGTATGCTATACACTTGCTACTCTATCGCGAGTTTCTCTTTGCTACTTATGTACGTAATTATGATATTATACGTAATTATGTGCGTAAAAACGGATATGCAAAAAACAATGACTAACGTCGTTATTGCTTTGGTTATGACCGTAATAGTTGCTCTTCCCGTACTACTTCCAAACTTTATATCGTATGCCGATAGCGGAAGAAACTCGGGACTTTTTGATCAACTTGACAAAAAAATTAACTTCGAAGATTTAGGCGTAAAAATGACCTACGTTATATCGGATACGTTGTTTTTATTCGGCACGATTTACTATTTTATTAAAAACGGTTTAAAATCTTCTTACAATAAATTTTTACTTTTTGCCGGGTTGATTATTTTTGCCCCGATACTCGTAGACGAAGTTTGCGTTTTACTAAACGCAGGTTCTTACAACTCTTACGCTTTAAGATTTGGATTTTTGTCTTCCTTTTATATGTTGTTCGTTTCGGCAAAACTCTTTAACGAAATGGATTACAGTCAGCCTAAGGTCAAAAAATCAACTACGGTTATTTGTTCGACGATTATAGCCGTTTTAAGCGTAGTTGCGATAGTGGCTTTGTTTATTCTCTATTTAAAGGTAGAAGACGGCTTCTATAAGGATTTTTCTACTGCTTTTGCCCACTCTACCGGAGGATACTTTGTAACGGTAATTCTCTTTGCTATTGTATTCGTATTTTTAACAGTGGCATCGGTATTTTACGAAATTAAAAAGCTTTCTTATAAGATTATTTCTATACTAATTTTACCCGTCCTTATAATGCAAATTGGTATGTACAATTATTATATAATCGACGGAAATGCTTTTTCTCCGGAAAGATATAGACAGTTTGATCAAATATGCACTAAGCTCGAAGAAATGGACGAAGACTTTGACGTAGTTAGACTTAAAGACTACCAAAAGTATATTTCGGCTAACGCCCCTATGACGTTGGGTGTAAACTCTTATTCGGTATTTTCTTCTAATATCAACAAAAGAAACTTTGAACCGACTTCGTTTTTTGGATATTACGGTTCGAGCGGAACTCAAAAAATATCAATTTACAGCGCTTCGGTTTCTTATTCTTCGCCAAAACCATTGATACTTGCCGATAGTCTTTTAGGTTACAAGTATTACGTGGTAGAAAAGAGTAAAAATAAAGAATCTTTAGAATTATCTCAATACTCTTATCTTAAAAAGGTTGCAGGCGTAGAATCGAGATATTACGAGGTTTTTGAAAACACCGCAGTATTCCCTTCCGCCTTCGTCGTAGACTCCACACTTGACTTTACGGGTTCGGTCGTAGACCAATACGAAGCGTTATACTCGTTTTTAGGTGGAGAAGACGGATACTTTAAAAATACGAATATAAGCTTAATTACAGAGCTTGGCGACGGTATATTTAAAGTTTCCGGTAAAGTTATAGGCAAAGGTTGGTATTATTTTGATTGTAAATTACCCGAAAGTTTTGATGCGGAACTCGCTTCGACCAGCATATTAGACACCTATTTAAAAAACAAAAAACCTGCAGAAAACGGAATTAAAATTAAGTATTCGACAAGCGACTCCGGAACTGCTACCGTTATTATAGGCGGAAAAGGTTTGACGGAAAACGACGTTAGAAATTACTGTCAATTTAAGTATATTTCTGACGTGGACGCATCTAATAAAGTTTTGGCGTTAAGCCAGGATCTCAACACTAAAAAAGGAGATTTAAAATTATCTCCGTCTAAATTTGAAGTAAAAGTAACAACAAACGAACCTAATCAATATTTGTTCTTAAATTACGTTTCTTTAGACGGTCATAGCATTAAGGTAAACGGTAAAACTGCCAAAATGGTCGACAACGGATTAAACTTTATGCTCGTACCTTTAGAAGAAGGAGAAAACGAAGTCGTTATAACTTACTCTTCCCCATACTTTAAATTGATGATTATAACCATCTTCGTTTCTATTGCTCTCGGTATCGGGTTGTATTTACTCAAAAAGAAAACCGTAATATTTGATAAGTTGAATAAACCAATTTTAATTGCTGCGGTTTCTTTAGCGATACTTATAGTCGGATTTGGCATTATATACCCTACCGTAACTTTTGCAGGAAAGTTCTTTAACACCTTATTTACCGAAGGATTTTCTGCAATGATGCCTTAATTGCGCTTCTAACAGCTTTTAAATTTATTTGCGACTATTTCTCTAAACTAATAAAAACGACGGTTTTGGACGTTATAAGGGCATTTTA